>NZ_JBEONP010000023.1:0-77033 GCF_040544435.1 Undibacterium sp. GrIS 1.2 | reverse complement strand
CACATGTGCCGCTTCAAACAAGAAAACCAATCGCAACAGTGGCCACACCCATGCTCGACTTTACTGGTTTGGGTATTTTGCAAGAAGCTCATAAGACTTGTTTATAAGATTTATTGGCAGAATTTTTAACCTGCCACCGCTTAATTTTTTTATTTAGTACGCATAGAGATAATATGAAACCCATCAAAGTTGGTCTGTTAGGTATAGGCACAGTTGGCTCCGGCACATTTAACGTCTTGAAGCGCAATCAAGAAGAGATTATGCGTCGCGCAGGACGTTCGATTGAAATTGCCATGGTGGCCGATCTCAATGTTGAGCGCGCACGCGAACTGACTAACGGAGAAGTCGAAGTCGTCAATGATGCCAATTTAGTGGTCAATAATCCCGAGATTGATATCGTGATTGAACTGATCGGCGGCTATGGTATTGCTAAAGACTTGGTGTTAAAAGCCATCGCCAACGGCAAGCACGTCGTCACTGCGAACAAAGCCTTGCTGGCAACTCATGGCAACGAGATTTTTGCTGCGGCACAAGCCAAAGGCGTAATGGTCGCATTTGAGGCCGCGGTTGCCGGTGGGATTCCGATTATCAAGGCTCTGCGTGAAGGATTGACCGCGAACCGTATTCAATGGATTGCCGGCATTATCAATGGCACGACCAATTTTATTTTGTCCGAAATGCGCGATAAAGGCTTGGATTTCGGAACTGCCCTAAAAGAAGCGCAAGCTTTGGGTTATGCCGAGGCAGATCCTACTTTTGACATTGAAGGTATCGATGCAGCACATAAGGCGACCATCATGGCAGCAATTGCTTACGGCATCCCGATGCAGTTTGATAAAGCGCATGTAGAGGGCATTACCAAACTGGAGGCGACGGATATCCGCTATGCAGAGCAACTGGGCTATCGCATCAAATTGTTGGGTATTACCAAGCGTACCGATCAAGGAATCGAATTACGTGTTCATCCAACCCTGATCCCGGAAAAGCGCTTGATTGCGAATGTAGAAGGCGCGATGAATGCGGTGTTAGTGCAAGGAGATGCGGTTGGTGCGACGCTGTATTACGGCAAAGGTGCAGGTGCAGAGCCGACTGCGTCTGCTGTCATCGCAGATCTGGTCGATATTACCCGGCTGGCGACGGCTGATCCTGAGCATCGCGTACCGCACCTGGCGTTCCAGCCTGACGCGATGAGTGCATTACCGATTTTACCGATGTCTGAAATTGTCACTAGCTACTATTTGCGACTGCATGTTGCAGACAAGGCCGGCGTGCTGGCCGATGTGACTAAAATTCTGGCAGACTTTTCTATTTCCATTGATGCAATGCTGCAAAAGGAGCCAGCAGACGGCGAGGCAAAAACCGATATCGTTATGCTGACACATCAAACTCAAGAGAAAAATATTTTGGCGGCGATTACTAAAATTGAAGCATTGGCGACGGTATTTGGCTCTGTTACTAAGTTGCGTTTGGAAGAGCTTAGCTAAATTCAGCAACACAATTCAGCCTGACCCGCTCATCTTGGACAAAAAACAGCGTCATCCTTACAAGAGAATGACGCTGTTTTTCTTTCTAAGTTAGTATTTAGCGTCGTTTAGAAATCAGTTTGCTGATTACACCAAATTTGTTGTCACTCTCGTTTTAACTACTCATTTTATTATCAGAAAACCAGACTATGGCTCGTCCTATCGCTCAATACAAATACTATGATTTCGTCATGGCGGCATTTGTGACGGTATTGCTTTGCTCAAATCTGATTGGCGCTGCTAAGGCTGCCGAAGTGACTTTGCCAGTGTTAGGTACGGTGACCTTTGGTGCGGGTGTTTTATTCTTTCCGATTTCATACATTTTTGGCGACATATTGACCGAGGTGTATGGCTATGGTCGCGACCGTCGCGTCATCTGGGCGGGTTTTGGTGCTTTGATTTTTGCTGCCGTGATGTCAGCTGTGGTGCTGGCGTTAAAGCCCGCAGCTGATCCGTTTAACCGGGATTACCAGATGCATCTGGATGCGGTGTTCGGTAATACGCCACGTATCGTCCTGGGCTCGATGATTGCGTTTTGGTGCGGCAGCTTTGTGAATAGTTATGTCATGGCAAAAATGAAGATTGCCATGGCAGGTCGTCAACTATGGATGCGTTTTATAGGGTCCACGGTTTGCGGTGAGCTGGTAGATTCCAGTTTATTTTACGTGATCGCTTTTTATGGTATTTGGTCGAACCACCAACTGATCTCAGTGATTATTGCGCAATATATTTTGAAGACCGGTTGGGAAGTCCTGATGACGCCTGTCACCTATAAAATTGTCGCGTTCTTAAAACGGAAAGAGAACGAGGACTATTACGACATAGATACTGATTTCAATCCTTTTAAATTGAAGGCTTGAGATGATTGTCCTAGATCTTGTTTTAGGCTCGCGTACCGATTTTTATTGCGGTGAATGTCGCCGTACTTGGTTATCCGGCCAGTGAAGATTTTTTCATTTTCTGCGGTACTGACTTACGGCCTGTTCGGCTTGCCGCTAGCGCTGGTCGCGCTGCCCATCTATGTCTATGTTCCCCAGTTTTATGCGGAGCACTTTGGTATTTCACTTACCTTGATCGGTACGGCGCTATTGCTAGCGCGTTTACTGGACGCTTTTATTGATCCGGCAATCGGTTGGTGGATCGATAAAAATCATCGTAGCCAATCGTATTCGCGCTACATACTTTGGTCCTTGCCTGCGCTGATTGCAGGATTTCTCGCTCTATTTCATCCATTAACAATCGCGAATGGTGCGCCGTTTATTTGGTTTTTATGTTCATTGATGGTGGTATATGCGGGTTTTAGTTTAGCAACAATCGCGCATCAAAGCTGGGGTGCAGCATTGACCCAGGCTCCCACTGAACGCACGCGGATTACGGCTGTCCGCGAGGCCTGCGGTTTGATTGGTGTGATTGCGGCTGCAGCCTTGTCGCAGCTGGCCAGTATTGCGTGGTTGTCGACTGCGTTTGTGGTCAGCTTATTGGTCGCTAGTGGCTTACTGATTCGTTATGCACCTCGCCCGGCATTGGCCGACGTTGAGATAAAGGCTGTGCCGGAGAACGCTCTGGCAGCAGAGCCTCTGTCATTGACCATCCCTTTTCGTAATGCATATTTTCGTAGTTTATTCGCGGTATTTGTCGTCAACGGAATTGCGGCATCCATTCCCGCGACCTTATTTTTGTTTTTTGCTAAAGATCGTTTGCAGCTTGGGCATTTGTCGGGCGTATTTTTAATACTGTATTTTTTAGCGGCTGCGATTTCTATGCCTCTGTGGGTCTTCACCGCAAGTAAGCTGGGAGAGGCACGCGCATGGTTGTTGGGGATGCTGCTATCGATCACCTCTTTTGTCTGGGTGTTTGGCCTGGGTGTCGGGGCAGCAATGCCATTCGGGATCATTTGCGCAATGTCTGGATTGGCTCTTGGTGCTGATCTGGCACTCCCACCAGCCTTATTGGCTGCGGTAATCAGAAAAGGTGGGCATAGCGGGCAGCGAGAGGGAGCCTATTTTGGTGCCTGGAATTGGGCTACTAAGATGAATTTGGCATTAGCAGCCGGTGTGTCTTTGCCTTTGCTTGATTTTCTTGGCTACGTGCCCGGTACCAGCGACCTACAAGGTATCCAAGCGCTGGGCGTTGCGTACGCGATTTTGCCCTGTGCTCTTAAATTGATTGCTGCACTGATGTTATGGCGTGCACCTTTGCGAGATGTTTGAGGTGTTTTTTGATATCTGCGATTCTTTGATTTAGTCAATGTGCCGGCTTAACTAATGTCGCACCAATGCATCAATTAACGCAGCAGCTTCTCATGAAATTCAGCCGGATGGTGGCTATGTATTTTGATCAGACTAGATACGCGCGTGCCGTAATCTGGCGACTCTATGCATGGGGATGACAACAGACGTTCCATCTCAAAGCTGACTCCTGTATCTGGCAAGCGGCAGTCGGGTGCTGGTGTGGTGTTTGACAGCATTTCAAAATAAGCTTCTTCCGGCGCACGCTGACACAGCAGGCTGGCAAACTCCGCTTTGGTTTTGACGACTTTGGGCCAAGGTGTATCAAGTGCTGCGTTTGAAATGCCATAAATACCCGGCGGCAGTGGTTGACCATTGCGAGGATCGTCTTGTTTGCGATTAGAGAACCAGATCAAATCCTCTTCATCGCCCACCAATAAATTAAAACCATTGTAGTCCTCTACCTTATCTTTGATGCTGGCGATATAGTCTTTGGCAGATAGTGTACCTGTTAGATAATTGGATACCAGCGTGCCGCGAGAGGGGGCATCAGTGCGCTTCTCTGAGGGCGCCCGCACATTGGTAATAGCGGCAAATTTTTTCGCTGCAGCATTCTGATCTTCTTGATTGGCGACGCCCATCCAGGTGCCGCCGGACTGTAAATCACGTCCACCAAATACATGGGGTGCACCTTCCCACCAGATTGCCGGTGCTGCCGGACGGTCGTAAAACTCATCCCGGTTGCTGGCGACGATGAGAGGTGTATGCGGTAATAATTTCCAGGCAAAGACGATCAGACACATGGAATTATCTCCATAAAAAATTCAGGATGTCGCTCACCATGAATCAAAGCTAGCAAGCGGGTTTGTTGTATCGCCAGGGTGATGCAGGCGATAAAATTCTCTGGGACTTGTTGATAAATTTCCATCCAGGTCTGCATGCCACCACTGACTTCGGGTCGACGCTGTAGGCCTGATCTAACGCCGGTGTCACGACGAAGAATGTCTTGCATCGCTTGTACTTGTTCTAAAGCCTGGTCTTGATGTTCGACCAGCGTTTTGTAATAAATATAGCAGTCCATAGTTGATTCTGGTCGTCGCTTTGCAATTATCTGAAAATGCAGTTAAATGTATAAAAAAGGGGAGTATTTGACTAATTTAGTTAATTGTCCAGAGAATCATTGGACAATAAGCCATCATATTCTTATACATAGGGTGAGTATATTGATTTCACCTGTAATCTCATTCTTCAAGCCAGACGGATTTAACTATGCAGTGATGTCAACCACGGCATAAGGCAGTGGCAGAAATAGTAGTTGCTCGCCAGTCGCCGATCCCAGATGAATATCGCCATTTTCCTGATCCGCTACCTTCATTTCAACCAGACAAAGGCTGTGCTGCGCATCTTCCATTTCGGCGTTGACGATCATGCCGCAAGGCTGGTCGCCGTCCGTTGCAGCAAACACTTCGCTACCCGCCAAAATAGGATTGCTGGCCTCATGCGCGATGCGGGCGATTGCCATCCGACGTTTGAGTTTGCCCAAATATTGGCTGCGAGCGACGATTTCCTGACCTGGATAGCAGCCCTTTTTAAAGTTAACCCCACCAATCAATTCAAAATTAACCATCTGCGGTACAAATTTTTCTTGAGTTTTATCGATAATCTGCGCGACACCCGCTTGGATATTGGTCAGATGCCATACGCTGGTATCTACAGGTTGCAGTTGTTTGCTTAATTGCGGCCAGACTTGTTGTGCCATAGCATTCGTGGTGATCCACTGGTAACGTGGTATCTGATGTGCATCTGCGACGCGGATCAAGGTGCCAAAGGCAGTATTAACTTTGCCGTAGATTTGTTGTGGCAATGAGGGAAACCAAGTCGTTAACGCCGCTTCTGCTGCCTGGCCGCCAAGACCTAGCACAACTTGCTCATTACTGATATCGCTTAGTTTAGCTTTCGCCCGCAAAATGAACATTTGCAATCGTTTATGGATGGCTGCTTTGATAGAGGCGTGCAATTGCAAGACGATACCATCGGTAGTTTTCCAGTAGACGAAGCTGGCTATCATGCGACCTTTTGGCGTGCAGTAGCAGGCTAATTTGGCATCATCTTGTTCCAGTTTTTCTACATCATTGCTCAATTGATTATGTAAAAAACTGGCAGCATCTTCGCCCGTTGCTAATAGCAATGCTTGATCGGTCAATGCAGAAATAAAGCCTGCTGTGCCATTAGAGCCGGTCAAAAAGTGCGCTTCTGTAGCGGTCGCAAAGCCTTGTACCTTTTGATCAACGATATGGGCGCCGTGTTGCGCTAAAAAATCCTGCCAACTAGTCATTGTTTCTGTATTCATGGAGTCTCGGTTTAAAATACGTCTCACTTACTATGTGCTACCTCTTGCGGATTATAGTGCTGTCCGCAAAATTACGTTTGCAATCGCTTTTCGTGTTCATAGCTTTTAGTTTTCAGCTTTTAATGCGTAGCTTTTAATAATTTAAGCTTTTAACTCACCATTTTTAATTCTGGGCACAATTTTTGGCATGGCATTCATAAAAAAACTTTTCGTTCTCATTATTTTGTTTGGTGGCGCTGCTTGCGGTGGTTTTGCTTATTGGGCAATGCAACCTATCTTCATTCCAGAAATAAGTAGCGGCACATCGGTAGATAAACCAATTGATTTCAGCATCAAAGCCGGTAGTAGTGTTCGCAGTTCTGCCCGACAAATCTACGAAGCGGGTGTTCCGATTAATCCTATATTGTTCGAAGTGCTAGCACGTGCTACCGGCAAGGCGAATAAATTAAAAGCAGGTTCTTTCGGATTAGAATCTAATAAAACGCCGTTAGACCTATTGAACAAAATCGTCAGCGGTGATTTTTCATTTGGTGCATTAGCGATTATTGAGGGCTGGACTTTTCAGCAGATGCGTAAAGTAGTCGATACTAATTCTGACTTAAACCATGATACTGCTGGTATGTCCGACCGCGACCTGATGAAAAAAATCGATCCTGATTACACATTGCCGGAAGGTTTATTTTTCCCTGATACCTATTTGTTTGCCAAAGGGTCTAGCGATCTGCAAATTTATCAGCAAGCACATAGTGTGATGATTAAAAAGCTCAACGAGGCGTGGGCAGCAAAGAGCACAATGCTGCCGTATAAAACAGCTTATGAAGCCTTGATCATGGCATCTATCATCGAAAAAGAAACCGGCCAAAAATCTGAGCGCACTATGATCGCTGCGGTATTTGTTAATCGTCTCAAGTTAGGCATGCTTTTGCAAACAGATCCGACGGTGATTTATGGCATGGGGGATAAATATCAAGGCAAAATCAGAAAAAACGATTTGCTCACCGATACACCGTTTAACACCTATACTCGCACTGGTCTGCCGCCAACGCCGATCGCATTGCCCGGAATTGCCTCTTTGACAGCGGCGTTTACTCCCGCCAAAAGTGGTGCTTTATATTTTGTCGCCAGAGGCGATGGTACTAGCCAATTTTCTGATGATTTGACTGAGCACAACCGTGCCGTCAATAAATATCAGCGATAGGTAATGATTGAAATAAATTAAACTGAATTACCAAAAACTACAGTAAAAACTATAGCAAGAACTGATTAAAGAATTGATTTGTATGTCGATAGCAAGCAAAACAAGTGCAGCAATAAGAGGCAAGTTCATTACTTTTGAAGGTATTGATGGTGCTGGTAAATCTACCCATATTGCATATGTGGCAGGGCAGTTGCAGCAGCATGGGATTAAGGTTGTGTCTTCCCGTGAACCCGGTGGTACGGCATTAGGCGAAAAATTACGTGATCTGCTTTTGCAGGAAAAAATGCATTTAGAAACGGAAGCCTTACTCATGTTCGCCGTACGCAGAGAACATATCGCTCAAGTAATAGAACCGGCCTTAGCTCGCGGTGACTGGGTTATTTCTGATCGCTTTACTGATGCGAGTTTTGCTTATCAAGGTGGTGGACGTAAATTGGCGCTGGAAAAACTGAATGCACTAGAACAATGGGTACATCCTGATTTGCAGCCTGACATGACGTTTTTATTTGATGTGCCTTTAGAAGTAGCACGTGCCCGCCTGGATGCAACCCGTGATCTGGATAAGTTTGAGCAGGAAAAAGCAGAATTTTTTGCAGATACCCGCTCTGAATATTTGCGCCGCGCCGCTGAGTTTTCAGAACGTTTTCAGATCATCGATTCGACCCGTCCGATTCCTGACATCCGTGCGTATCTTGATACCTTGATTGAGCGCTTGTGTAGTGAGCCTGAACCACATTCATTTAAGTTGCATTCAAATCAGCAGACGCAGGTATGACGCATCCACTTTTTATCTGGCAGCAAGACGCCTGGCAACAATTGAATTTGCTACGGCAGCGTATGCCTCATGCGATTTTGCTACACGGCCCTGAAGGCATCGGTAAAACTGTTTTTGCCGAACATTTGGCGCAGTCCTTATTGTGCGAAGCACCTTCCGCAGACGGCCATGCCTGCGGTACTTGCTTATCTTGCGGCTGGTTTGGGCAGTACAGTCATCCGGACTACCGTCGGGTCAGGCCCGAGTTACTGGATGAGGAAGAGGGCGCCGCCAGCGAGGGCGATACTCCTGAGCCTGAGAAAAAAGCAAAATCTAGCAAAGCACCATCAAAAGAAATCGTCATTAATCAGGTGCGTGCATTGGGCGATTTTATGAATATTTCTACCCATCGTCAGGGACGACGTGTGATTGTGTTGTATCCGGCCGAAGCCTTGAATATCCCGGCTGCCAATGCCTTGCTTAAATCATTGGAAGAGCCGAATCCCAATACGGTATTTATTTTGGTTTCAAACAGTCTGGATAAATTGTTGCCGACGATTTTGTCCCGCTGTCACAAATTTGGAATGGGTTTGCCAGACAAGCAGCAATCTTTGGACTGGTTGCAAACCCAACAGTTAGGCGATGCAGAAACCTGGCTGGCGCAGCAAGGTGGCGCGCCCTTATCTGCCTTATTGATGTCGCAGTCGGAAGACAGGGCGGAGTTAGACGAATTTTTGCGTCAGTTAAGTAAGCCGGGTGTTGATTCCAGCTTGAAAATTGCGGAAAAAATACAAAAACTCAGTGTGCCGAATACGGTCGCGTGGTTGCAGCGTTGGTTGTATGATATTTTTTCTTATAAACAAACAGGAAGAATCCGGTATCATCCTCGATATCAAAAAGAGTTAGCTGCGCTTGCCCAACGTGTTGACGTCCATGCTTTATTAAATGTGATTAAGAGCACGAACGAGCGTCAGGCAATCGCCAGTCATCCTTTGTCTGCCAAACTCTTTATTGAAGATATGCTGTTGGATTACTCTTCACTATTTCACTGAAAGCTTGTTTATGGCCGACTTGCCCGCCGATCCTGGTATTCCTTTGAACATGCCAACACCGGCGCGTCCTTCCGTGTTGTCATTGGCAATTAAAGAGAAGGCAGCACTGTACTCTGCCTATATGCCATTCCTAAAAAATGGCGGTATCTTTGTACCAACCAATAAATCTTATCGCTTGGGCGAAGAGATTTATCTGATTTTGACTTTATTAGATGACCCAAATAAATATCCTATCGCTGGCAAAGTAGCCTGGATCACCCCGGCAGGTGCTGGCAATAACAAGTCGCAAGGTATCGGCGTCCATTTTCCCGATGATGAAAGTGGTACACGTATCCGATTAAGAGTGGAAGAGTTATTAGGCGCTGCGATTCGTTCATCGCGCGCAACTCATACGCTTTAGTCCTTACTTTTTAACTCAAGCGCTTTGCCTTAAACCCTTTGGTCAGAGTGCCTTAATCCAAGCGTCCCCAATTTCTTCTTGTATCGATAATTATGTCTGGAATTGTTCCCTCCCATCGCCTGGCAAGCTTCGCTGATCTGCCAGAGATTGTCGCTATCTATAACTCCACTGTTGCTTCCCGTCAGGTCACTGCCGATACTGACCCAATATCGGTTGAGTCCCGCCACGCCTGGTTTAATGAGCATACGCCAGACAAACGTCCGCTGTGGGTGATTGAAGACAATGGAAAAATTTTAGGCTGGCTATCATTTTCTAATTTTTATGGACGGCCTGCGTACTCCGGCACAGCAGAGCTTTCCATTTATTTACATGAGGACGCACGCGGCAAAGGCTTGGGGCGATATTTTCTGAATCAGGCGATTGCCTATGCTCCGCAAATCGCAGTGCATACTCTGCTGGGATTTATATTCGGTCACAACACACCCAGCATGAATTTGTTTGCCAAGTTTAACTTTGAGATTTGGGCAAATATGCCCCGTGTTGCTAACTTGGATGGCATTGAACGTGATTTGATCATCATGGGGAAGCGGATTAGCTGAGACTGAACTTCCATCTGTTTTAAGGTGTTTTAAGCCGTTTTGAGCCTGTCTAGGCTTAAAAAGAGTAAAATCCAGCATCGAACCTCAATGGCTTGCTTTCTCAACGGAAGACAAGCCATCTATTTTTATAGGAATCACTCATTATGCTGAGCTATCGCCACGGCTTCCATGCAGGCAACCACGCAGACGTTCTCAAGCATTTCGTCACAATTCAATTACTGAATTATTTAGGTCAGAAAGATACGGCCTACACCTACATAGACACGCATGCTGGTGCTGGTTTGTATTCGCTGGATGCTGGTTATGCAACAAAAAATGCCGAATTTGAAACCGGCATTGCCCCGCTGTGGGATCGCAAAGACTTGCCGCCTAGCCTGGCTGAATATGTTGACCTGGTCAAAGAGTTAAATCCAAGCGGCAAGATGCGCTACTACCCAGGCTCGCCTTATTGTGCCGACAAAATCTTACGTGAACAAGATCGTCTACGTTTATTCGAGCTACATCCTAGCGAGATTAAAATCCTGAGCGAGAACTTCCGTAAGCTCGATGCGCATCTGGCTGCGCAGGGACATAGACCGACCACCAGAGGCAAGCGTGTCATCATTGCCGCTGGTGACGGCTTTGAGGGTGTAAAGGCTTTGTTGCCGCCACCATCACGCCGTGGTCTGGTTTTAATTGACCCACCGTATGAAGTAAAAGATGACTACCGCCGCGTCAAAGATACGGTAGAGGATGGTTTAAAGCGTTTCCCTACCGGTACATTTGCTGTCTGGTACCCAGTGCTGAATCGTCAAGATTCCAAGCAATTACCTGAGAGATTGAAGCGTTTGCAAGCCAACGGTTGGCTCAATGTGACTTTATCGATTAGCGGACCAACGCCAGACGGTTTTGGTTTGCATAGCAGCGGTATGTTTATTATTAACCCGCCATGGACACTGGAGGCCACGCTGAGAGAAGTCATGCCGTACCTGGTCAAAGTCTTGGGTCGGGATGCAGCCGCAGGTTTTCTGCTGGAATCTGGAGAGACGCAAACTATTGGCAAGGGACGTAAAAAAACGACTTAATCGTTGTGCAAGTGCTATTTGCCTGCGGAGCAAATATCGTCAGTGACTTGAGCCAATGTTGGCGTAACGTTGGAGCAACTTTGGCGTAAATGATGTGATCCGTGATTTGAAATAGATTGCCGGGGCAGAAATGTCGCCGGCAATTTTTTTATATGCAAATTCAGTCACAGAAAAATACATCAAAAACCGATTGAAAAATGTCTCAAATTGGCGGTTTTTAATACCTCTCTGTTGCATTGCAATATCGGTATTTTTATGAAATCGAGGATTTACTCTAATGAAGTTCTCAAAATATAAAAAATTTCTCAAAAAACATGGTGCCTTGCAACATAAATAAGGATTGACGAATTAGTACGGTCGTACAAAAATCAGGGCGAAAGAATTTAATTCGGTAAATAAAACAAAAAAGCGAACCGAATAACAAAACCTTGCATGCTTGCCAGCTATATAACAACTTCGAACAACTTAGCACTACCTCGGGAGAACAGATGTCGCAGTATCAACAAAGTCCGGTGATGGGACAAATGATGAGTAAGCCTCTGCTTATTTCCAGTTTGATTGAACATGCAGATCGTTATTTTGGTAGCAGCGAAATAGTCTCAAGGCGTGTAGAGGGCGATATCCATCGCTATAACTACCGCGAATGCCATAGTCGCGCTAAAAAGCTCGCCAATGCGCTTAAACAGTTAGATGTCAAAATTGGTGACAGAGTCGCCACATTAGCGTGGAACGGTTATCGCCATCTGGAAGCTTATTATGCGGTTTCCGGTTCCGGTGCAGTATTGCACACGATCAATCCTCGTTTGCATCCAGAACAGATCAGCTACATGGTGAATCATGCGGAAGATCAATATTTGTTCTTCGAGATAAATTTTTTGCCTATCATCAAAGCCATTGCCAGTCATTGTCCGACGATCAAAGGCTACATCATGATGTGCAGCCGCGAGCATTTACCCACAGATGGTGCTGTACCTAATTTGATGTGTTACGAAGATTTGATCGACGCTAATTCAGATGATTTTGTCTGGCCTTTATTTGACGAAAACTCCGCATCTAGTTTGTGCTACACGTCTGGTACTACGGGCAACCCCAAAGGCGCACTGTATTCGCACCGTTCAACTGTCTTACATTCTTATGCCTCCGCAATGCCAGACGGATTAAATGTCTCTGGCCGTGATTGCGTGCTGCCTGTGGTACCTATGTTCCATGTTAATGCCTGGGGTTTGCCATATTCGGCCCCACTGACAGGTGCCAAACTGGTTTTCCCTGGCCCAGCCCTCGATGGCAAATCTTTATACGAATTATTTGAGCAGGAGCAAGTTACCTTTTCTGCGGGCGTACCTACGGTCTGGCTGGGCTTGCTGACTTATGTCGCACAAAATAATTTGAAGTTCTCTAGTTTTAAACGAACTGTCATTGGTGGTTCGGCATGTCCTCCAGCCATGATGAAAACTTTACGTCACACCTACGGGGTGGAAGTTGTCCATGCATGGGGGATGACTGAGATGTCGCCATTAGGTACTACCGGCACCTTGATGGCAAAGCACAGTTTATTGTCCGATGATGCACAACAAGCAATCTTGGAAAAACAAGGCCACGTAATCTATGGTGTTGACATGAAGATTGTGGACGATGCAGGCAAAGAATTGCCTTGGGATGGCAAAACCTATGGTAACTTGCTAGTCGAAGGTCCATGGATTATCAGCAGTTATTATAAGTACGAAGGTGGTGATGTTCTTGAGGATGGCTGGTTCCCGACAGGTGACGTTGCAACCATTGATGCTGATGGTTATATGCAGATTACAGACCGTAGTAAAGATGTGATTAAGTCGGGCGGTGAATGGATAGGCACGATTGATCTGGAAAATGTAGCAATGTCCCATCCCGCCGTTTTACAAGCTGCATGTATTGGTATTTTTCATCCAAAGTGGGACGAACGTCCTCTCTTGTTGGTCGTAAAAAAACCAGGTGCAGAGATAGAAAAACAAGAACTGCTCAGTTTTTACGAAGGAAAAATTGCAAAATGGTGGATGCCAGATGACGTTGTTTTCATTGATGCCTTACCTTTGGGTGCAACAGGAAAGATCTTGAAAAATAAATTGAGAGATCAATTCAAAGACTATAAATTACCAACGGCTTGATTTAAAAGGGAGGCAGGATTGAGTAGGGCATTTTTACTCAAAAGTTCTAAAGCAAGAAAGAAGTACAGACAACAATAAAAAAGATTTTAAAAATTCTATCAACATCCACAAATAAAATATTGGAGTGAGACAAATGAAATTTCAATTACGTACACCGGTGTTAGCTGTTGCCCTGGCATTGTCGGCACCACTGACGATGGCAGACACAATCAAAATCGCTTACATCGATCCTCTGTCTGGTCCATTTGCACCCGTTGGACAAAATATTCTTAACTCGTTTCAGTACGTGGCAGATAAAGCCAATGCTGAAGGTTGGGCTGGCCCGCATAAATTTGAAGTGGTTGGCTTTGATAATAAAAGCAGCCCACAAGAATCATTAAGCGTGCTCAAAACTGTGATCGATAAAGGTTTTCGTTATATCACGCAAGGTAATGGTTCTGGTGCCGGTTTGGCGTTAGAGGATGCTGTCAATAAATATAATGAGCGTAATCCTGGCAAAGAAATTGTCTACCTCAATCACGCTGCTGTTGATCCAGATATGACCAATAGCAAATGCAGCTTCTGGCATTTCCGTTTTGATTCCAACTCAGACATGAAAATGGAATCCCTGACGACTTATATGGCGCAGGATAAAAATATCAAGAAGGTTTATATCATTGGTCAGAACTACTCTTTCGGCCAGCAAGTTACCCGCGCCGCGAAAGAATATCTGGCACGTAAACGCCCTGATGTACAGATCGTTGGCGATGATTTACATCCAATTGGTCAAGTCAAAGATTTCGCTCCGTATATTGCAAAAATTAAAGCATCGGGCGCAGATAGCGTCATCACAGGTAACTGGGGTGCCGATTTAGCTTTGTTGATTAAAGCGGCTAAAGATGCAGATCTCAAAGCTAACTTCTACACCTACTATGCTGCAACAACAGGTGTACCGACTGCAATGGGTATAGCGGGTGTAGATAGAGTGAAATACGTCGGCTACTGGAACGCCAATAATGAAACCTTTGCTGGCAAAGATATTGTTGAAGGTTTTAAAACCAAGTACAAAGACGACTACTATTCAATGGCGACTTATACGATCCTCTCTTATATGGCTAAAGCCGTGAAAGATGCTAAATCGATAGAGCCAAAAGATGTTGCTTTTGCGATGGAAGGTTCCAGAGTTAAAAGTTTAAATGGCGATACCGTGATGCGTAAGTTGGATCATCAAATTCAGCAGCCTTTATACATCGCAACTTGGGTCAAAGTGAATGGTAAAGATGTTAAGTTTGATCAAGAAAATACGGGCATGGGCTGGAAGACAAATCAAAAAATTGATGCCTTTGTCGCCACTCAACCTTCTTCATGCCAAATGAAGCGTCCAGGTTAATTAACTAGATAAAGAGAGCTGCACGTTGGTGCGCTCTCTTTTTTTTGTTAATTAGTACGATCGTCCAATTTTTCCAAAAGGATCTTTGCAGTGGAATTTACATTGATCACCTTGCTGAACGGGGTTAGTTACGGACTGCTCTTGTTTATGCTGTCCTCTGGACTGACGCTGATTTTCAGTATGATGGGCGTACTTAATTTCGCCCACGCCAGTTTTTATATGATAGGTGCGTATTTTGCCTATGGCATCAGCTCCAAACTTGGCTTTTGGCCTGCCTTGCTTGTTGCCCCTTTGCTTGTTGGTGTCCTCGGTGCATTAGTAGAGCGTTATGGCCTGCGTTCAGTACATAAATACGGGCATATTCCCGAACTCTTATTCACCTTTGGCTTGTCTTATGTGATTGTGGAATTAGTGCAATTGATCTGGGGACGTTCTACTGTGCCGTATGCAATTCCTGCTGCATTGGATGGTCCTTTATTCACCTTGTACACAACGACTTTCCCGATGTATCGCGGCTTTATGATGTTTGTTGCCTTGCTGATGCTGATCTCGATTTATTTATTGCTGACCAAAACTCGCATTGGTCTGGTGATACAAGCTGCACTGACACACCCTGATACGGTGGAGGCACTAGGTCATAATGTGCCACGCGTATTTATGCTGGTGTTTGGCGGTGGTTGTGCGCTGGCAGGACTGGCTGGGGTAGTCGGCGGCAATGCTTTTGTGACGGAACCAGGTATGGCCGCGACACTAGGCAGTATTATTTTTGTGGTGGTGGTGGTCGGTGGTATGGGATCGTTAGCGGGTGCTTTTGTGGCCTCAATATTGATTGGCGTCGTACAAACATTTGCTGTCGCACTAGACTATTCTTTTGTAACGGTGTTCGCAAAAATGGGGACACAAATTGCAGACACAACGCCTGGCTATGCTTTACTCAATCTGACGATTGCACAGACCGCACCTATCATGCCTTACTTAATGTTGGTGCTTATCCTCATCTTCCGGCCAAGAGGTTTGCTCGGTACACGCGAAGGATAAAAAATGACAAAAAATCTTAACTATAAACCTCTGAACTTAGTGCGCTGGATTATCTGGGTTGCCTTTGCCGTCATGTTAATCGTGGCGCCACTGATTTTCAAATCCGGTGGCTCGCTATCTTTACTCTCCCAAATTGGCACGCTGATGATTTTTGGCCTGTCCTTTAATATGTTGCTGGGGCAGGGCGGTATGCTGTCTTTTGGTCATGCGGTGTATTCGGGGCTGGGAGCATTCTTTTCTATCCATGCGATGAATTTAGTGACTAATGGCTCGCTGATTTTTCCTATCACTTTAATTCCTTTGATTGGCGGTGTTGCCGGTATGGTGTTTGGCGTTTTGTTTGGCTACGTCACCACCAAAAAATCGGGCACCACGTTTTCTATGATCACCTTGGGTATTGTTGAGTTGGTGTTCGCTTGCTCATTAATGTTCCCTAACTTCTTTGGTGGTGAAGGCGGCATCTCTACTAATCGTGTCATCGGCCAATCATTTTTGGGCATTACTTATGGGCCGCAAATTGAAGTGTATTACCTGATTGCGTTCTGGTTGTTTATCAGTACCATAGGTATGTACGCATTTACTCAAACGCCACTTGGTCGGCTCACCAATGCAGTCAGAGATAATCCAGAGCGAGTAGAGTTTATTGGCTACAACACACAGTGGGTACGTTATCTAACGCTGATCCTGTCTGCCTTTTTTGCAGGTATTGCAGGTGGTTTGTCTGCGATTAATTTTGAAATTGTCAGTGCAGAGAATGTCAGTGCCGTGCGTTCTGGTGGTGTGCTGCTATTTACTTTTATTGGTGGTATTGGCTTCTTCTTTGGTCCTTTGATAGGTGCCGTCTTGGGCGTCATGCTGACGGTGATGATGTCTGATTTCACTAAGGCATGGCAATTGTACTTAGGGATTATTTTTATCCTTGTGGTGATGTATGCCCCTGGTGGTGTGGCCAGTATTTTGATGATGAATTTACGCGTTGCTAAGTTTGGATTGTTTAAACGTGTCTGGTCACCGATGTGGAAATTATTGCTGGCATCCGCCATCGCGGTGATTGGCATCGTACTCGCCATCGAGATGTTATATCAGCGCACCTTAGAGGCGTCGCAAACTTCCACAATGAACCTGTTTGGCGTCAATCTCGACACAGCCTTGCCAAGTTCATGGCTGATTGCTGCTACTTTTATCGTAGTTGGCGTCGCCGGATTTATTTTTACTAAACCAACATTCCAACAAAAATGGGGCGAAGTGAATACCGAAATCGAAGAGCAAATGCGGAGGGTGCAAGCATGAGTCAGTTCTCCCTCGAATTAAAAGAAGTTAGAAAAAGTTTCGGCAAATCAGAAATCATCCGTGGTGCGACCTTGCAAGTACCCAAGGGCGAACGCTTTGCGATTATTGGACCAAATGGTGCGGGAAAATCGACGCTGTTTAATTTAATTTCTGGTCGCTTCCCGATCACTTCTGGCGATATTTTATTGAATGGTGAAAGTATTTCTGCGCTCAAACCGTTTGAAATTAATCGCCGTGGTTTATCGCGTAGCTTCCAGATTACCAATATCTTTCACCGTTTGTCTGTATATGAAAATTTGCGTTGTGCGGTGTTATGGTCGCTAGGCTACAAGTATTCTTTTTGGCATAGGCTTAATGGTTTAAAAGATGCACATGAACGTGCCGAGGCAGTGTTGGAGCAAATCGGCCTCAAGCGTCGTCGCGATATCACCGCAGGTTTGCTGACTTACGCCGAGCAACGTGCTCTGGAAATCGGAATTACGATTGCCGGTGGTGCCGATGTGATTTTGCTGGATGAACCAACGGCAGGTATGAGCCGTTCAGAGTCCGATGCTGCAGTAGAACTTATCCGCAAAGTCACCGTGGGTAAAACTTTGCTGATGGTAGAGCACGACATGAGTGTGGTGTTTGGTCTGGCAGATAAAATCGCCGTGGTTGTCTATGGCGAAGTCATTGCCTGTGATACGCCGATGAACATCCGGAATAATCAAAAAGTGAAGGACGCTTATTTGGGTGGACATGCACCTGTGGAGGCTGCAGCATGAGTGCATTGTTAGAGATAAAAGATTTAAACGCCTTCTACGGTAAGAGCCATGTGTTGCATGGCGTTGATATGGTCGTCAATCAAGGCGAAATCGTCAGTCTGCTTGGACGCAATGGCGTTGGTCGTTCTACCACGGTCAAAGCAACGATGGGACAAGTGGATTCGACAGGTTCCATCAAATTTAAGGGCGAAGAAATCATAGGTTTGAAAGCGTTCCAGATTGCACATAAAGGCTTGGGATATGTTCCGGAAAACCGAGATATTTTTCCTACCTTGACGGTAGAGCAAAATTTGATTCTGGGTGAAAAGTCCGGTAAAAAATCGCGCTGGTGTCTGGATGATATGTACCAGATGTTTCCTCGTCTGAAGGAACGCCAGCACACCGCTGCCGGGGTTTTGTCCGGTGGTGAGCAACAAATGCTGACGCTGTGTCGTACCCTGATGGGCGATCCTGATCTGATCATGATTGATGAGCCGACCGAAGGTTTAGCGCCAAAAATCGTAGAACTGGTGGCTGAGTATTTGAAAGAGCTTAAGAATCGCGGTATTTCGGTTTTACTGGTTGAGCAGAAGCTGGCAATTGCGCTGGAGATTTCGCAACGGGTTTATGTCATGGGACATGGTTGCATCGTATTTGAAGGTACCCCAAGCGAATTACGTGCTAATGATGCAATCCGTCGTGAGTGGCTGGAAGTTTAAATATACTCCATCCTAGTAATATTTAATCGTCCAATGATTCTCTGGACAATCGGCATACTTTCCTGATTTTTAAGGGGAGTATGTCGAGTGATACGTGCTTAAAAAATTTTTACTTTGAAATAATACGATCGTACTATTTTGCGGTATAGTGAAGGTCGGTTAATTAAACGCAGGCATTTTAATGTTCAGTTTTTTATCTGGTGGTCGTTTTAAGTGTCCAGATTAAATAAACAAATCAGCCTGCCGAATGAACAATATTCAATAACATTTCAACCCTTAGGAAGAGACATGAGCGCAGAATATCAAGTCAACGGTAACGTCGCCGTCATCACGCTAAACAATCCCCCTGTAAATGGTTTGGGTCACTCCACTCGCAGTGCGATTGTTGAAGGTATGAAGCAGGCCCTCAACGATGACGCGGTCAAATCAATCATCATCACTGGTGCTGGCAAAGCATTCTCTGGCGGTGCAGACATCAAAGAATTTAATTCACCTAAAGCCATGGCGGAGCCAACGCTGCACACGGTGATTAATATAGTGGAAGGTTCCAGTAAGCCTGTTATCGCTGCGATACATTCTGTCTGCATGGGCGGTGGTCTGGAACTGGCGCTGGGTTGCAACTATCGTGTCGCTATCGCTGGCGCACAAATCGCTCTGCCAGAAGTTAAACTGGGCATCTTACCTGGTGCCGGTGGCACACAACGTTTGCCACGCGTATTAGGTTTAGAAATGGCACTGAACATGATCGTGTCTGGTACCGCAATCCCTTCTGAAAAACTCGCAAAAACAGCCTTGTTCAATGAAATGATCGAGGGCGATCTGATGCAAGGTGCGCTAGCATTTGCGGCCAAAGTCGCTGACGTACGTCCTCTGCCAAAAGTACGCGACATCAAAGTCAACTACCCAAATTACGAAGCGTTTTTACAGTTCTCCCGCAACACTGTGCGCGCGATGTCGGGGCCTTTCCCCGCGCCGCTGAAATGTGTTGAAGCCGTTGCGGCTTCCATCACGCACAAATTTGACGATGGTATTAAATTTGAGCGAGAGCTGTTTCTTGAGTTGGTCCAAACCACAGAATCTAAAGCCTTACGTCATGCCTTCTTTGGTGAACGTGCCGCCAGCAAACTGCCCGATGTACCGGAAGACACTCCGGTTCGCCCGATTAAATCGGTTGCCGTGATTGGTGCCGGCACCATGGGCGGTGGTATTGCGATGAACTTTGCTAATGCGGGCATCCCAGTGCAAATTCTGGAAATGAAGCAAGAAGCATTGGACAAAGGATTAGCAACGATTCGTAAAAATTACGAAAACACGCTGAAAAAGGGCAAATTGACCCAAGAGAAATTTGATCAGCGGGTTGCGCTGATCACTGGTACTTTATCTTATGAAGCCATCGGCCAAGCGGATATCGTAGTAGAAGCCGTATTTGAAGACATGGGTGTGAAAGAGCAAGTATTCAAAAAGCTCGATGAGGTCATGAAACCTGGTGCAATCTTGGCATCCAACACCTCCACACTCGACGTCGATAAGATTGCCAGTTTTACCAAACGTCCGGAAGATGTGATCGGAACGCATTTCTTCAGCCCAGCCAATGTGATGAAATTGCTGGAAATCGTCCGCGGCAAAAAAACGGCAAAAGACGTACTCGCTACGACCTTAGCATTGTCCAAAAAAATCAAAAAAACGGGCGTAGTTTCTGGTGTCTGCGATGGCTTTATCGGCAATCGTATGATCGAACAATATAGCCGCCAGGCAGGCTTCTTGTTGGAAGAGGGCTGCACTCCGGAGCAGGTTGATAAAGCTGTCGAAAAAATGGGTTTTGCAATGGGCCCGTTCCGCATGGGTGACTTGGCTGGCAATGATATCGGCTGGTATATCCGCAAACGTCGCTATTTGGAAAAGCCAGAAGTAACCTATTCCAAAACGGCAGATCTGCTGTGTGAGTTAGGGCGTTATGGTCAAAAAACCGGTGCAGGCTGGTATGACTACAAACCGGGCGACCGTAAAGCGTATCCATCGCAAATCGTCAACGACATGATCATCAAGCATTCAGCCGATCTTGGTGTAGAGCGCCGTAAAGTCAGCGATCAGGAAATTGTTGAACGCCTGATTTACGCCTTGGTGAACGAAGCTGCACACATTCTGGAAGAGGGCATCGCTACCCGTGCTTCAGATATCGATATGGTCTACTTAACCGGCTACGGCTTCCCTCTGCATCGCGGTGGCCCGATGTTCTACGCTGACACCGTTGGTTTGCCAAACGTCGTCATGGCGATGGACAAATACGCCAAAGGTCGTCATGGCGATGCATGGAAAGTAGCGCCGTTGCTGGCAAAACTGGCAGCAGAAGGAAAAAGCTTCAACGGTTAAATGGTATTGAGTAGTTCAACTGTATTTTTAGTTGAAATTTCGGCTTAAATTTCAACTGAGATAAAAAATGCGCAGCGTAAAACCTGCGCATTTTTTTGTTTTTACAGAATCAAGTCAAGATCGTTGTGGGTAGATTGTTTGTCTGCAATACAGTACTGATACATGTCTTGATGGTTCTGTAGTTTCTCTATCTGTTACAGCTTAAAACTAGTTTGCGATACATATACTCCCCGTGGTTTTTTAAAAATATGCCTGATTGTCCAATGATTATATGGACAATAAAATATACCTACCCATAGTATATGTTTCATGCAAAGAAAGAATGTTGAAGATTATTGAGCTTCCCCAACTTGTTTTGATTGCTTAATTGAACGTTGGGGATCTGTTCTTGACTTGGCTTAACTACGGATGGCGCGCTTCTCAAACAAGACTAATGCGCATGCGGCAGCAATAACAAGACCTGGCGATGCAGCAAGCATCACGCCACCAACACCCGCACCAGTGGCGAGAATTGCCCCGGCAATCAATGGTCCGCCGACTGCGCCCATGCGCCCGATAGTCAACGCCGTGCCGACACCAGTCGCACGGATATAAGTTGAGTATAGTTTGGGTGCCAGCGAATACTGAACCAACTGAGCACCCAAAGCGCAATATCCCGCTAAGCCGCCAGCCAATACCATCACGGCAAAACTATCAGACAATCCCAAGGCTGCAAGTGACAGCAACATACCTGTATAGGTCAATACAACCACCATCGCGGGGCGGGTGCGATCGAGCAGGCGACCAGTCAACAGGGCACCTGCTGCACCACCGAGATTAAAAAATATTTGTACGATACTGGCGTGTGAGCGATCGATTCCTTGCCGCATCAGCAGAGAGGGCAGCCAATTTAATAGCAGATATAAAGTGGTGATCGTAAAAAAGAATCCTAGCCATAGTAGGGTAGTTGAGTGCCACATTTTGTGCCGGAACAGGTCACTAAATGCGGTTTGCGTAGTAGCTTGACGTTGTCCCCGACTAAGGTTCTCTTTTTGAAATGCACGAGATTCCGGTAACCAAATGAGTAATGCTATTGCGACGATAATTGGCAATAAGCCACCGATATAAAAAAGGCTACGCCAGCCATAACCCAGATTTAACATGCCAAACAGAGAGGCTAGCGCGCCGCCTAAAGGTACGCCGCAATAAGTCATGCTGACAGCTGTACTGCGATACTTTTCCTCGAAGGCTTCCGACGATAATAAGATCAGGACTGGTAGCGCTGCACCCAAACCTAGCCCCGTCATTAAGCGAGCTGCCAAAAAACTTGAATAATCCCAGGCATATACAGAAGCGAGTGAAAATACACCAAAAAGAATGACTGAGATGACCAGTATCATTTTGCGGCCGATTTTGTCCGCCAGTCTGCCGCCAACAAAACCACCGGGCAAGAGACCAAGCAAGCCAGCGCTGAACATCCATCCCATTTGTGCCGGGCTTAACTTAAATTCTGCACCGATGCCAGATGCGGCAAGACCAGTGACCTGTAAATCTAGTCCTTCTAGTAAAGCGACTATAAAACATAAAGCTATCGTTCTCACACTTCCTTGCCTGAAATTCGAGTTGGTGGTCATTTTGTCTCCTTTGGACGGCGCTTTTTGCGCCTTATATTTTGTGGATGTTTTTGTGGATATTTATGCGTGTAATTTCAAAAAACTTTTATTGCTGTTTCTGTCGTTGCCTCTACTGCTACTTTTATTTCTGTTGCGGGCTGTCGCTATACTTCGCTTAACTTGCAAGAATGCAGGGCGCATCATCACTGTCATACATCTGGTCAACCAGATCAGCACGGTTGATGAGTACGGCACGCTGGTTAATTGACCCTTTATCGGTAATTTCGCTTTTATTCAGTGATGGTGCTTCCTCCATCAGCATTAAGCGGGCAATACGAGAGGCCGATCCAGTCGCGTTTTCATTTAAACGTTTTAGTAAGTGATGGAAATAAGCGCGAACCGCCGGACTGGAAAATACCTCAGATGCATGTGCATCGGCAGTTAAACCGGCTAAAAGAATGCAATTATCCAGGCGTGGAAAAATGAACAGACCTATCGTGTCCCGGTTGATTCCAGTCACAACAACGTCTTGTATATAAGGCGCTCCCTCGCTAATCACCTTTGCCCTAAGCGGACCGACACTGACAAAAGTACCGCTACTTAACTTAAAATCTTCAGCAATCCGACCATCAAACATGAGTCCAATTTCTGGAGCTGCCGGATCGACAAAACGGACAGCGTCACCGGTCCGGTAAAAGCCTTCTTCATCAAAAGCGTCTGCGGTATTTTGGGCTGCCCGCCAATATCCCGGCATTACATGCGGCCCTTTGAAGCGCACTTCAAATTTGTCACCCAACAAGACAAGTTTTACTTCACAACCGGGCGCAGGTAATCCGACGTAACCTGCCATCATTACCGGACCTGTTGTGAAGGTACATGATGGCGACGTTTCGGTCATTCCCAGTCCGGCCATCATCCGTATCCTCTCGCCACAATGTTGTGCAGTCACGCGGTCAAGACGATTCCATGCAGCTTGAGAGAGTGCGGCTCCGGCAAAGAAAAATAATCGCATGCGTGAATAGAAGCGTTTACACAATGCACTATCTTTTTCCAGTGCCTCAGTTAACAGCTCCCATCCTTTTGGCACATTAAAAAATACGATAGGAGAAATTTCACGCAGATTGCGCAATGTCTTATGGAAGTCTTGCGTGGTAGGTTTGCCATCGTCAACATAGTAACTACCACCATTGTATAAAGCGATACCAAAATTATGGCTACCGCCAAAAGTGTGATTCCAGGGTAGCCAATCCATCAATACAGGGTCTTGCTCACCAAAAAATGGAAACGTCTGCAATAGCATTTGCTGGTTACTGCACAGCATGCGATGTGTGGTAATTACAGCCTTGGGTGAATTAGTGGAGCCAGACGTGAACATAAACTTAGCGATGGTATCTGCAGTCACTGTTGCAGAAACCCTATCTATGCTATCGATTGGCGTTGTCAGTAATGTTTCAAAGTGACAAGTCTCGCGTCCAGCAACTGAACCCTGTTCCAGCACGATGACAACGTCTTCAGGCACAGCACTAAGAATTGCTTTACTAAATAAGCTGCCACTGCTGGCATACACCATGCCGGGCGTGACATGCTGCACCAGCTGCGCCAATTTTCCAAGATCGGTTGCGACGATAGAGTAGGCCGGCGATACCGGGCAATAAGCGATCCCTGCCAGCATGGCACCCATTGCCAGCAGCAAGTGCGGCGCATCGTTCGCTGACAATATCATTAATGGACGTTCTGCCGACAGACCAGCATTGAGCAAGGCTTGTCCAATATGCCGCGCCTGGCGGAATACCTCGCAATAAGTCAGTTTGATCCAATCTCCGTCAGCTCCTCGAGTCGCAAGCAAAATCCGATCTGGGTACTGTTCTGCACCTCGTATCAGGCAGTCACTCAGACGTTCAGGATATTTTTGTAAAGGTTCTGTGGCGTTAATACGCCATAGTCGATCAGACTCTTTTTTTACTGTTGCAATTACCTCTGCCACCGCTACCGGGCGGTACTGCGACAAGTCCAGGTGACTGGCATGTGTCGCATGCTCTCGAACGACTTGGTTCATCGTCATCTCCATTTCAGATCGGATAGTGACGACTACCAGTCTGAATGGTAATCCAGCGCAGTTCGGTGAACTCATTGATAGCAGCTGTGCCACCAAAGCGACCGTAGCCACTTTGCTTTACACCACCAAACGGCATTTGCGCCTCATCATGAACTGTGGGTCCGTTGATATGGCAGATGCCTGATTCGATACGTCTTGCCATTGCAAGGGCGCGCGTAATGTCACGGCTGAAGACTGCCGCAGAAAGCCCATAATCGCTGCTGTTTGCTACTTTAATCGCTTCATCGTCGCTACCGACGCGTAATATTCCTACGACTGGACCGAAAGATTCTTCTGTATAAAGTCGCATGGCCGGCGTCATGTGATCTACAACGGTTGCCTGTACCACATTGCCCTGATGGCGCAATGGTCCGGTAGGTAATATCGCGCCGTTAGCAACGGCGTCTTCTACTGTTGCGACTACGCGATCTGCTGCATGCACATCAACCATGCCGCCCAGAATCGCCTCTGCATGTCCAGATACTTCCGCATGCAGCGTCAAGGCCTTTGCCGTCAGTTTTTGTACGAACAGATCGGCAATCTCATGTTGAACAATAATTCTGTCGGTGGACATGCAAATTTGCCCTTGGTTAAAAAAGGCACCGAAAGCAGCTGCTTCAACTGCTTCGTCAACATCCGCATCGTTTAAGACAATCAGGGCATTTTTCCCACCTAACTCCAGTAATACTGGCTTTAAGTATTTAGCCGCTTGCTGCGCGATGATTTTCCCGACCCTTGTAGAGCCGGTAAAGTTGATACGCTTTACCGCAGGATTGGCAATCAAGCGCTCAACGATCGCTGGGGCATCCTCAGGTGCGTTGGTGATGACATTGACGACACCTTCTGGAAAACCAGCCTCCTGAAAGACTTGTCCGATTAGACTGTGTATCGCCGGACAGATTTCCGATGCCTTTAATATGACAGTATTACCACAAGCCAAAGGCATGGCGATGGCTCGCGTTCCCAAAATGACGGGTGCATTCCAAGGAGCAATCCCAACAACAACGCCACAAGCCTGACGTATTCCCATTGCCATGCTGCCCGGAACATTCGATGGAATGATGTCGCCTTTAATTTGGGTCGTCATTGATGCTGCTTCACGCAACATGCCCGCAGCGAGGGCTACATTGAAATGGTACCAACCGGGCATACCGCCCGCCTCAGCAATCGCTCTGGCTACAAATTCGCTTGCGTACCCCTCCATCACATCCGCTGCTTTGAGTAGCAAACGTCGGCGCTCCGCTGGCAGCATGGCTGACCATGCCGGAAAAGCGGATGCCGCCGCAGTTACTGCAGCATCTGCATCTTCTGGTGTGGCTGCGGATGCGATGCTGGCCAGCTCGCCGTTCGCTGGATTCATCCGTTGATAGGTAGCTTGAGTTGAGGCGGCACGAGTCGCCCCGCCAATGAATAGACGAACATTGAACATACTGAAATCTCCTCGGCAAACAGCCCGGTTGGTCTCGCCTGTATCGACAATCTGGCAGACGTACTGTCTGCCAATATCTGTCTGGCGTTATATATTTTTGAATTGTTTTGAATTGTTTTAAATTGTTTTAATCGTTTTAGACGTGCACTGCTGATCTTTTCAAATCACACTTAGCACATGTCTTCAAGCACGTTTATACGTTTGCAAACCCGGTTTAATCGTTTTTTCGTCCAGGAATTGTTTTAAACCTTCCTGGCGACCTTTTTCAGGGTCACGATGATTAGACTGATCGACTTTTGCATACAGATAGTCTTCGTTTTGCTCCCAATTGAGTTCACGACAACGTTTAAAGCCTTGTTTTGCAAAACGTAAAACCACAGGATTTTTAGCCAATAGTTTTTGTGCGAGCTCAATCACCGCCTCGCGTAATTCTGCACGTGGCACACTTTTGTTCACCAATCCCATTTCAGCTGCCTGCTTACCAGTGAAAGTATCGCCGGTCATAATGTAATGCAAGGCGTTACGATGCCCCATCGTGTCAGCAACCGCTTTACTGACTAAATTCCCGGGAGGAATGCCCCAATTTATTTCAGACAGACCAAAAACAGCCTCATCTGCAGAGATCGCCAGATCGCAGGCAACTAGCGGCGAGAACGCTCCGCCAAAACACCAGCCATTGACCATGGCGATGGTCGCCTTGTTATACATGCGCAATAATTTCCATTGCCATTGAGAGCAATCTCTGCGCATTCTTTCTTGGACGATTTCTGGCTGGCCATCGGTTTCGCGGAAGTATTCTTTTAAATCCATACCTGCTGACCAAGCGTCGCCTTCTCCAGTTAATACCAAAACATCGACGTCAGAATCTAGCTCAAGCGTATCGAGTACATCGATCATTTCGCGATTAAGTGTCGGACTCATTGCATTACGCTTGCTTGGACGGTTTAATGTGACCCAAGCGATACCATCCGCTACATCAACTTTTACAGTGCTCCAGCGCGTGTCATAATTTGCCATAATTTCTCCTCTGTTTTTATAAGGTTTAATATCAGGCTACCTGATACTTAACTTATAATATAACTATTCCAAAACAAATAACAAGAAATATTTGAAATTTTTTTACAATGAAAAAATTGACGACAATAACGACAGCAACGACACCTACAACTGATGTCAAACCAATAGGAATCGCATATCTCATTGGACGGATTGATCATGTGCTGAATCGACGGCTACGCGACAGTCTTGCTGTTTTAGGCCTGACAGCACCGCAATACACAGCCTTGTCGGTATTAAACGCACAAAGCCAATTATCAAACGCACAGTTGGCGGAGCGATCCATGGTGTCACCTCAATCAGCGAATGAGATGGTCAAGACGATGGAGAGTCGAGGATGGATAGAGCGCCAGCCAGATGCTAGCCATGGTCGTATCATTCAGATCAGCTTGACGGAATCTGGACAAAGTTTATTAAAAAACTGTGATATTGCGGTTGCAAAGCTAGAGGTTGCGATGCTTGCAGAACTCGGCGCAGATGAATGTACTGCCTTGCACGGACAGTTAAGAAAATTGTTACGGTCAATAGGGTCCATGATGATAGACCCTGCTCATATGTAAAAAAATAAATAAATCTCAAATCCTATGTCAACACACCGTAGTTCAGACCTTATGTAAATGCGTCAGCGCTGGCGTGGACTTGCACCAGGTTTGTAAAGAGGATCAGCTTTTTTACAAACTTAATGCTTAATCCTTTTCATCAAAATTGGTCATTCATTTGCTTTAAATATTGTCTGAACCAGGTCAGTGCAGGGTCTTTTTCTTTATAGCGATGCCACTGTATCATTTCTATCAGAGCAGGAATCTTGAACGGCAAGGGCACCGATTTGAGCGGTAAATAGTTCATATATTCGTCAGCTAGTTTTTTTTGTACTGTGGCAATGCGATTGGTACCGATAAGGTAGCGTGGCAGACAATTAAAACTGAGAGTAAATATCTCGACCTGTCGTTCTATTTTCATTTGCGCTAAGAACACATCGCCATGTGTGAGTCCGCGTGGCGTACCAGCTTTCACAACGACATGCCCCATACTGCAATATTGCTCTAATGAGCATTCATTCCCGACATACGGATTGTCTTCTGATACGAGGCAAACATAGCTGTCTTCAAATAAAACTTCTGCAGGATGTGTGGAAGAAATCAAACTCTTTGGCATGATGAGCAAATCAATTTCACCTCTATCCAGTGCCTCACTGTGAGTATCTGTCGGTGGCACCATATCAAATGTGATCCCTGGGGAAATTTGTTGTATTTTTCGCAGAGCGCCACTCATCAATACGGTCGATATGTAATCCGACATCATCAAAGTAAAGTTTCGTTTTGCTGTAGCGGGATCAAAATGTGGTCGCAGATCTATCGTCGATTGCACCTGCAACAAAATATCGCCTACCGAACTGGCAATCATGTCCCCCAATGGAGTGGGTACCATTTTTCTGCCGACTAATACCAATATCTCATCATCAAAATACTCACGCAATCTGGCAAGTGCGCCACTCACACTAGACGGGCTTAAATGCAACAACTGACTGGCGCGCGTAATACTTTTTTCTTTTAGTAAAACATCCAGCGCCACCAGTAAATTCAGATCTAGTCCTTTGAAATGCATGTGTATTCCTTCATTGATGAGCATTCGGTTATACCGAAAGTATAGTTCGAAACAAACGATTTCACTGAAACTTCACACTCAACTAAAGTTCGTCAAAGCGATCAATTCGTCACAAAAATAAAGATTGTGCCGACGACATCCATAAAAATGACAACGAGAGACAAATGAGATTAATCACCTACGTTTATGAAGAGCGGATGGAAATCGGCGCTCTGTTTTCTGGCGACACTTGCCTTGTCAGGCTACAGGCTGCTTTCTTCCAGCAGCATGGTAAATCAAGCTTACATTTGGCAACAATGCTCACTTACCTGGCTGGAGACAAGCTCGCGTATGAAGCCGCAATCTCAGCAATGGAATATGGAATACAAAATTCTGCCTCTGAGTTAGTGCTCAACATCACCGCGGTAAAAATGCTGGCGCCAGTTCCTACACCGGAATCGATACGGGAGTTCATGAATTTTGAACAGCACGTCATCAATGCAACGCGTAAATATGGAATGAAACCATGGCGTGCAAAACTTGATCTTTGGATAGAGAAAACCTTTGGTCGTCAACATACGCTGGCTTACACCAGCAGTCTGCCTTGGTATGAGCGGCCGGTTTATTACAAAGGAAATCGTTTTTCTGTCGTCGGTAATAACGCGGATATTGTGATGCCGTCTTACACCAACGTATTTGATTACGAACTTGAATTCGGTATTTATTTATGTAAGCGCGGGTACGATATCAATGTCAATCAGGCTCGCAGCTACATCGGTGGTTACACGATTTTTAATGATTTTTCTGCCCGTGATATTCAAGGTCGAGAAATGGGCGGACGTTTGGGCCCAGCAAAAGGAAAAGACTTTGATACCGGCAATTGTATGGGGCCAGTATTGGTCACGCCGGATGAAATTCCTGATCCCTATGCATTGACAATGAGTGCCCGCATCAATGGCGACGAGGTATCGCGCGGCAATAGTCGTGACATGTATTTCAGCTTTGAAGAAGTGCTTGCCTATGTGTCGAAAAGCGAGACTTTGTATCCGGGAGAATTTTTTGGTTCTGGCACCTGCTCTGGAGCGCAGGGCATGGGATGCGGTCTCGAACACGGTCGCTTTCTGAAGGCGGGGGATGTGATTGAGCTGGAGGTTGAACATATCGGTATATTGCGCAACAAAATCGTCGCATAGGAAAAAATAGAGCAAGAATTTGCGGTGACTCGTAGAGGTACAAAGATGCCCTCACCGCATAGAAAAATTAAACAATGGAGACAAGTATGAAAACAGTAAAACATTATTTATTAGTTGTAGCGGCAGTGGCAATACAGCTATTTAGTGCCACCACCATGGCACAAACACCCGTCGTGTTTGGTTATACCGGGATTTCTGATTTTGCCGCCGCATTTGTTGCAAAAGATAAAGGCTTCTTCAAAAAACGTGGGGTGGATGTTGAGCTTCAATTGATCACCTTAACGTCTAACATTCCGCCTGCACTGCAGTCAGAGTCAATACAGATTGGCGGTATCGCGCCAAGCACCTTGCTCATGGCGACATCGAGCGGCCTTGACTTGGTTACATTTGCAAGTGCCTCGCTTAGTGACAGCAACGCAAAAAATCCTGGGCTACTACTTAAAGCGGGCTCTGACATTCGTACTCCCGCAGATTTCGTCGGTAAAAAAATTGGCGTTCCAGGTCTGAGTGGAGCCTTGCATGTATTGATACGAAAATGGTTTTTCTACAAAGGAGTCGATGCGAAAAAAATCAACTTTATTGAAATTCCATTTCCACAGATGAACGACGTACTGAAAGGTGGAAACGTCGATGCGGTCGTGGTCGCAGATCCTTTCATGAGCCGGATCGAGCAAAGCGGGGTTGGATCAGTCTATGCCAATCTTTCAAAAGATCTGCCTGACGGTTTCTCAGTAGTGGTATATGCAACTACACGTCAGTGGGCCAAGAAAAATCCAGTTGTTCTCAAAAATATTAATGACGCTCTGGCAGAAGCGGTTGAGTTTGCTTTAGCGAATCCGCAGGCAACCCGCGGCATCATCGGGAAATATGTAAAGGTTCCACCACAAGTTCTGGAGACGCTACCCATACCCAAGTTGAGCACTGAGATTACAGCGAATCATCTTAGTTTTTGGGTGAATGCAATGCGTCAGCAAGAAATGTTCAAGACGCCAAATAAAGAAGCCTACAAGAACACGCCTGATCTTGCGTCCATCATTGTCCGGTAAGTTTGCGTTGAATTGGAGACTTCATCATGAGTGCATCAGTTCTGGCATTGCGTACCAATGCGGCTGTCAATTATCCGGCTGCCAGCAGCCAAACCTCAGTCAATACAGAAAATAACCCAGCGCCAACTATTCTTAGATTCAACAAAGTTTCATTAGATCTTGGTGGCCGCCGCATTATCAACGAACTCGATTTCTCGATGGCGAAGGGAGAATTCGTTTGCGTAGTCGGCCCCTCAGGTTGTGGAAAGACGACTTTGCTGCGCTTGATGACGGGGTTGATTACGCCGAGTTCCGGGCAAATATTACGCGGCGATAGCGTGATCACCGGACCGTCCAGAGACGTTGCCATTGTTTTTCAGGATTATGGCAAAGCCTTGCTGCCATGGCGTACTGTCGCGGGAAACGTGGCCTTAGCTTTAGAGGCGATGGGAATGCCGAAGGTAGAGCGTTCTGATCGGATCATGCGCTTACTTGCCAAGGTGGGTTTATCCAAACATGCCGGGAAATATCCTGCAGAGTTATCCGGTGGCATGCAGCAACGAGTACAAATCGCACGTTGTCTTGCGCAAGAGCCAGCCATCCTTCTGATGGATGAACCCTTTGGTGCGCTTGATGCGATGACTCGTCAAGGTTTGCAAGATGAATTGTCCGACATTGTTGCAGAGACTGGCACAACAGTGCTGTTTATCACCCACGACTTGGAAGAGGCGATTTACTTAGGGGATCGCATCATCGCCTTGCGTGCTAATCCGGGGCGTAGCCAAACCAGTTTAGCGCAATCACTATCCGTGTCGCTCCCTCGTCCCAGAGACCAGTTGACAACGCGAGAGGATAGTAATTTCTTAAAGCTACGTCGTGAATTGTTTGATTTTATTCAGGAGCATCACGAATGAAATCACAGTCACAACAACTCAGGCAGCAGTTAGCGTTTCTACGCGGATGGGTAGTTCCTTTTTGTTTACTGATTATTGCTGAAACGGCGATGCGGCAGTCTGGCATACAAAGCGATGCCCTTGCAAAGCCGAGCGATGTCATCGTTGCTTTAAAAAATGCAAGCAATGAGGGAGATTTGTGGCGAGCGACAAAACAAACGCTTGGTGCCGCATTGGCAGGTTTGGCGTTGGGTGGTGGTGTTGGTCTGATGATTGGGTGTTGGTTCGGCTTATCGCCCATTTCTTCGCGTTTAGGTGCTTTAACTGTGCAGTTGCTTATGCCCATTCCGTCGGTAGCATTGATACCCATTGCAATGATGATTTTTGGCTTTGGGTATCGGATGGAAATCATCGTCGTTGCATTCACTTGCTGCTTTCCCATGCTGATATTGACTAAAAATGCTGTAGGTCATGTTGAACGTCAATTATTGGATGTCGCAAAAGTCTTGGGACTATCAAGCCATGATCAGGTGAGAAAAATTATTTTTCCGGCGGCATTGCCACGAATTTTTATCGCATTTCGACTATCAGCAGGAATAGCGCTGGTGGTAGCAATCACGGTTGAAATTGCGGCGAATCCTTACGGACTTGGTTACGCAATGATGTCGGCACAACAGAATCTACAGCCTCAATTAATGCTGGCACTGTTGGCGTGGATAGGCTTGATTGGCTGGGCGATGAATGCATTTCTCGTTCGCTTACAACTCCGTCTTTTCTCACCTCGCATGATAAGAGCAGCAGGATGAATCATTTATCAAACTCATCATTCCGGCTCTTGTGCCATATCGGTAGCGTGTCTGTAACCATAGCCTTGCTTGGTCTTTGGGCATTGATTGCCGAGAAACAGTGGATATCTCCCGTATTTTTACCCGGACCTGCAGCCACATTTTTGTCGCTACAAGATGCCTGGATCAATGGTGATTTACCAGAACTGACACGTGGCACCGTGACGAGGATGTTTTACGGTTGGTTATTAGCTTCTGTGTTCGGCATTGTGCTCGGTACCTTGATCGGTGTTTCTGCAACGATGCGCGCATGGTTGCAACCCTCGTTTGAGTTTATTCGACCACTGCCGGCCTCTGCTCTGGTGCCGGTGGCAATCGCATTGTTTGGTTTATCACCTGCCATGGTCTTATTCGTCATCACCTTCGGCGCGATCTGGCCAGTGTTATTGGGGACGATACATGGGTTCGCAAGTATCGAGCCAAGATTAAACGAGGTATCCAGAGTGCTTGGCCTGTCTCGCTTCGCTTTTATTGTCAAGATTGGCTTACCGAACGCATTAGTTGATGCACTAGCGGGTATGCGGATATCACTAACCATTTCACTCATCCTCGCAGTTGTCGGTGAAATGTTGACATCGCAAAGTGGCTTGGGCACAGCTATTTTGTTGGCTGCACGCTCGTTCCGGGCGGCAGATTTGTTTGCAGGAGTATTGCTACTGGGTGGCATTGGACTAGGAAGTAATTTTCTCTTGTATTTGCTTGAACAACGCCTGTTGATCTGGAAAAGATAAAGCCTGATGCAATGACAAGCAGGCAAAAAATCAATCAACTAATTTTATAAATCAAATTTATCAATTATTTTGGGAGAACATCTTGAATAGTATTACAGCACCCATTCGTCACTTTGTAGACATTTCGATTCATCTGGAAAATGATGTGATTTCTGATCCGCCAGGTCTGGGGCCTAAGATTAATTACACCAATCATGAGATGAGTTTTGAGCAAATTTCTCCCTTCTTCCCAGGTCTTAAAAAAGAAGATTTACCTGATGGTGAAGCCTGGGCCGTGGAGGATGTACAGCTCAATACTCATAATGGTACGCATCTCGATGCACCATATCATTTTCATTCCACGATGAATGAGGGGGAACGTGCCTTATCGATCGATGAAGTTGACCTCAACTGGTGTTTTCAACCCGGTATTAAATTAGATTTTCGTCACTTTCAAGATGGTTATGTAGTCACTGCCCAAGATGTTGAGGATGAACTTACACGTATTGGACATAGCTTAAAACCATTGGACATTGTTCTGGTCAACACCGCTGCCGGTGCACGTTATGGACAGCCAGATTATGTGCGTTCTGGATGCGGGATGGGCTTTGAGGCAACCATGTATTTGTTGGAGCGCGGCGTGCGTCTGACCGGTACCGATGCATGGAGTTGGGATGCACCGTTTGCTCACACTGCTAAAAAATTTGCAGAGACTGGTGATGCCAGTCTGATCTGGGAAGGGCACAAGGCAGGGCGACTAATTGGATATTGTCATCTGGAGAAATTAGGCAATCTGGCCGCACTTCCCGCCAGCGGATTTATGGTTTCCTGCTTCCCGGTAAAGATACGCGGTGCCTCGGCTGGCTGGACGCGCGCAGTCGCTATTTTTGACAATAATTTGATGTCATCAGTCCCGGCCAAACCAGTCTTGGTGACGACCGGTTAAAAAATAGGGCGGATATTTTTATACCGCCCACCCCAGAAAATTTCTTTCCCCAAAAATCAATTGGCTTCATTAAATGAAGCCGGGGATTTTGCCGCAAAAAATAGAGTTTTACTCAAGTAGTGACGGAGGAATGTGCATTAGAACAATGATTTTATTGATTTACCAATTATAAATAAGACGGAGACAAACATGAAAAAAACGACACTCATCACATTACTTGCAGCACTGTTTTCGGGTTCTGCATATGCACAATCGAGCGTTACCGTGAGCGGATTAATTGATGCGAATACTGGCATCACACAATATGCGGGTCAAAAAAGTACAGCCGCCATGAACAGCGGTGGCATGAGCACATCGTACTTGAGTTTTTCAGGTACTGAGGATTTGGGTGGTGGTTTGAGGGCAGGTTTTGATTTGTCCGCTTTCGTCCGTAATGACACAGGGCAGAGCGGACGCTTTTCAGGAATACCTAATGTCGCAGACGACACGCTTTTTTCGCGCCGTGCCGTGGTAACTTTGAACGGCACGTTTGGCGAAGTTCGCCTGGGACGCAATAGCACCCCTTATTTCATGTCGATGATCATATTCAATCCAATGGGAGATTCTTCCGCTTTTGCACCTATATTTTTGCATACCTACACTGGCGGGCAAAATCCCTTATTGGCACCGCCGCTCAATACGCCGGACAGCGGTGCCTCCAATGCCGTGCAATATAGCACTCCCGATTTATCTGGTTTGAAAGGCTCGTTTCAGTACAGTTTTGGAGAAGTAGCAGGCAACAATAGCAAAAATCGCATTAGTGCAAATATGAATTACATCAAAGGGCCGCTTGGTCTGAGCATTGCGCTGGAACAGACCAAAATTCCACTGGCACTCGCCACCGAAGACAAGCAGCAATCCTTGATGCTTGGGGCTTTTTATGATTTGGGCATTGCCAAACTGTATGCACAATTCGCCCAGACTAAGCAGGAATTTACTACAGCCAATTCTGACCGCCGGTTTAATACCAGTCAGCTAGGTGCTGCAATACCGATCAATGCAGAGGGGAAATTGTTAGTATCTTGGGGACATACGTCGATCACATTGCCAGCAACTGGCGTGTCCGCGTATTCTCCTACACCAGTCGCAACACTTCCAGCCGGCACCGTTACATCTGGAGTTAATCCGACCCGCAATACCACCTCTATTGTGTACGATCATTTTATTTCTCGACGCACTGATCTCTATGCGGTATTTCTGGTAGACCAGTACACCGGCCTCGAAAATGGAAAGACTGTCATGTTAGGTATCCGTCACCGTTTCTAGGAAGTTGATTTAGGTCAACGCACCCAAGTCTAAGTACCAAATGCGCAGCCTAAAACCTGCGCATTTTTTTGATCATTATTTCGGTGTTTAAGCTTGGTGCTAGTAATATTCTGGTCTGTGACGGAGTATTGATAGCTGCCCTAAAGTTCTAATAAAATCTCTAGTCAGAGTAGGATTGATATGGCTTAGTACGCATATACTCCCCATAAAATATTGATAATATGGCTGATTGCCCAATAAATATATGGACAATAAAATATACTCATCCATAGTATCTATTTGAAAGAATATAAAATGATTTAATAATTCGAGGCTCAACAAAAACAATTGAAGTCTGCGTATCGCATTAAGCTAGAAAACGAAGTAGATTTAGACAGCGATTTTTAGATGACTTTATATTGGTGTAAAGCCTGAGCAAAGCTCTACATTGTATTTATTTACCTTGAAGTTTGATCGGGTGTGGCCTGGCATGGTGTGATACTTCAGGAGATATGTATTATTTAGTAATAAAATATCAAAAAGGCACGAATCAGATTACACTACGCAAATGATGATCGCTGCAAAAAAAGTACCTCCCAAATTTATGAAGAAATTCTTGTTTCAATTGAGTTGTGCTATTGGATTTGCTTGCCTTAGTGCCAGTGCATGGTCTGGTATAAAAGAGGCGCGGACTGCTTATGCGCAAGGAGATTTCGCTTCAGCACTGACGCAAATCAAGCCACTTGCTGAGGGCGGAGACGCAGAGTCGCAGTTTTTTTAGGTGAGCTTTACGAAAAGGGCGTTGGTGTTGTTCAAGACAATAAGCAAGCGATGGTCTGGTACACAAAAGCAGCGGATAAGGGAAATGTAGATGCCCAGTTTAAGTTGGGTTCACGCTACTCCGCACGTGGTACATCTACAGATATCAAAGCAGCAGTCTTATGGCTTCGTAAAGCATCATTGCAGGGGCATGCGGATGCACAGTTTGAACTGGCTAAGCTATATTCAGCCAATCCTAGTCCGGTTCATGACGATAGTGCCGCCGTTTTATGGATGCGGAAAGCGGCAGAGCGGCAGCATGGTCAGGCTGAGTTAGAGCTAGGGAAATTTTATGCTAGTGGTAAAGGTGTTTCTAAAGACAGTAGGCTAGCTACGATCTGGTACCGGAAAGCAGCAGAATCTGGTCTGTCAGAAGCGCAATTTTTGCTTGCCTCTGCGTTAGAAACAGGATCAGGTATCACACAAAATATACCCGTTGCCGTCGAATGGTATGTCAGAGCAGGGAACCAAGGTGACTTAAAATCTCAGATCAGATTGGCGAAGTTATTCAGTACAGGTCAAGGGATATCCAAAGATGAATCTCAAGCGGCGGGCTGGTATATGAAAGCGGCTGAACAGGGAGATGCCGAATCACAATTTCAAATCGCAAACCTGTACGATAAAGGTGAAGTGGTTCCGCGTAATTTTGCTGCGACATTGAACTGGCTTAAAAAAGCAGCAGAGCAGGGGCATCTTGCAGCGACCTGCAATCTGGCATCGATCTATGCCAAAGGCAGAGGCGTCATCGCCGATCCTCCCGCGGCGGTTTCTTTGTATAGAAAAGCGGCAGATCAGGGCTACCCAGAGGCGCAATATAATTTGGGCTGGATGTATGCAAACGGATTGGGGATTTCAACCGATATCGTGCAGGCACACATGTGGTTTAACCTGGCTGCGACTGCTGGCGATAAAGATGCTCTGAAAAATCGACAACTGGCTGAGACCATGATGAGCCGAGCACAACTAGAAACAGCACAGGCACTTGCCAGAGATTGGCTTGCTAAACGCCGATGAAACCCATTGCCAACTTCGTCAATATCTGTTGGGCATTATTAAACTGAAACTTGATTAACTCACGGCTGGCGTTGATTGTCGGCGTAAAAACACTTTACGGGATTACATACATTATGTTTGACGTTAAAAAATTATTGCAACCGATTAGCGGCCCGACAACCGTTGGGGAGGATTTATCATTTTCCCGCGAACTCGATGCGATCATGGAGGCCCGACGCTTTGAGGATTCGTCTCTCGATCAGGGCGAGTGGTTGACAGAGATTAAAACGGCGGACTGGCCCTTCGTTGTCAAGAATTGCGCTGCTTTAATCGAAACAAAGAGTAAAGATTTACGACTAGCTGTTTGGCTGACGGAGGCAAGTACCAAAATTCATCACTTTGCTGGTCTGGCCGACGGGTATTTATTAGTCGCTGGTTTGTTTGATCAATATTGGGAAGGCATGTATCCGGTTCCAGATGAGGGAGATCAGGAACAACGTATCGGCAATTTGTCTTGGATATTGTCTCGTTCAACGCAATTAGTAAGAGAAATTCCAATTACCGAAGGCCGTGATACTGCCTATTCTATTGTTGACTTTGAGGCAGCACGTGCGCGTGCAGCCAATGCAGAAAAAATTGCGATGGAAGGTGGTCGTCCGGAGGAGGGACCGAAATTGGCAGATATGGAAAGTGCCAGACGTAAAAGCTCAAGAGCATTTTATGAGAAATTACTCTCAGATGCCCAGCGGACTTTACCCGCATTACAGCAGTTGGAGCAATCAATCGATGCCAGATTGGGCGTAGATGGTCCGGGGTTCTCTGCTGCCAGAGAAGTACTGGAAACTGCTTTAAAGTTGATCACTCGTTTTGCGCAAGAGTCTGGAGTACAGACCGGTACTGCGCCATCTCATCAGGAAGATACTGAAGTGAACAATGAAACCTCACAGTCAGTGCCATCATCGTCCGTTCTTGCTATGAATGGAGCGATACAGACCAGGGCGCAAGCATTAGCGCAACTACGTGCAGTAGCTGATTTTTTCAGGCGCACTGAACCGCATAGTCCGGTTGCTTATCTTGCAGATAAAGCGGCACACTGGGGTGATATGCCTTTGCATACATGGTTAAGCACAGTCATCAAAGATGCTGCATCGCTTTCTCATGTGGAGGAGTTATTGGGTTTGAATTCACAAGCGGATAATAAGGGGTAAGCAATTAAATCAACCCGGAAGACTGGTTGGTTAGTGTGGGGTTGAATCAACCTCGCAAAGCTTTACTCCTGCAATACAACAAAAAATATAGTCGCTACTTTTTACAAAATTCCATCAAAACTCCTAATTGGAATTTTGTAAAATAAAGCATCGTTAAAAAAAGCAGGAGAATGTTCTCCTGCTTTTTTATTTGCTACTGAGCGATGCGGAATTCGATACGCCGATTTCGTGCTTTACCATCAGGTGTGTCATTACTTGCGACCGGGCGGTCAGGGCCTTGCCCGGAGGTACTGATCAATTCTCCGGCGATACCTTTTGACGTCAGGTAAGTTTTAACTGCTTCTGCCCGTGCGCTACTCAAGGCGATATTACTTGCTCTTAAGCCTTGATTGTCAGTGTGTCCGATTACTTCCACTTTTTTATCTTTAAGTTTTAACAAAGGTACGGCAAGCTCATCCAGAATCGATTTGCCAACTGGTGTCAGTGTCGCTTTTCCAACTTCGAACTCAATGATGCGATTACCAAGCGCGGCGTCTAGCACATTTTGTTCCGACGCAGAAACCCGAAGACCATTGTTAACAGTGTAAGTAGGATTTAGGCTAGTAGCAATATTACTGGCAATTTGTTGACGTTGGGCTTCGTTCGAGACCTCACCTTTGACGCTTACGGAACTACCATCAATTTTGAGCTGGCCGCGGCTGATCATTTTTAAATTCGGATTGATGAGTTTTTGTACGTAAGTATTCCAGTTAGCAGGTAATACGACAGGTCCGATCGCAATTTGATCAACCACATTCTCTGCACCATACAACTCGCGTACGCGAGCCAATATGCCAGCCTTGGTGGTTTCGTCAGGGACAGTGCCACTGACCAGTATTTGTCCTGGCTTTGGTGTGGCGACAGCAGGCGCTGCTTGCTGTCCCAGCGGTTGCGTCGGTTGTTGAGCCAAGGCGACATTCGATAAAAGCAATAAGACGATGTACAGATAACGCATAGCGTTAAGTTCCAATAAAAGTTGAGCGAAATGAATCGAGGGCCGATTTGAGAGACAGATCAGGTTGAACCAGATAACTGGAAAACTTCTTTAAACCAAAGTCAGCGTTGACCTGATCTTCTACCCACTGGGTATCATCAAACGCGATATGGTGCTCTTCACCGATTTGAGGATCGAGTATGGCGTGCAAAGTACGTGCCGAGGCGCCGCTAAATCCTAATATCATCGCAGGATGTTTTTGCAATTGAGCAAAAAATAACGCTAGCTCAAAATCTGCCCGCAATAAAAACGGGGTGATGATATGCATCCAGAATGCGGCAACCATATACCGATACATGGCATCTTTTGGCAACGGTAATACCAGACTTTTTTCCAGTCGGGTTGTATTGCTAGTCATGACTGGTTGTAACAGCAAGCCCAGTGCTAACAGTAGTTGACGGACATTTCCTTTAAAACCGCTGAGTTGCAGCATATTGTCTAAAGCCCCTAAGGTCTGCATCTCAAGAAAATCAGAGAATGCAGCCTCATAGGCATTACTGCGAAGTTCCAGATCAACTCTGGTCGAGGAGAGATTTTGCAGCGGTATCACGGGGTCAGGAGCGGTCACGATGCTGATGCCCTGAGCTGTTAGCCGATTCCATAGTCGAGACAAAATAACCGGACTGGAGCTGACAAATTCAGCAGGGTCTTCGATTTCCATCGCACTCATCGTCAAAAACGGGAAACGTCTTTGTGCCATATCACTACTGGCGATGATATGTCCTGCGATTGCCCGTTTTTTGCGTGGTCCGATAAAGGCAAAATCCAATGGCTTTGCCTCATCGTAGCCAATTTTCCAGCGAGGATCTGCAGACAGCAGAGTCATTGTTTGCGCTAACCAGTCATCCAGTACATCGATTAGCGGTATATTATCTGCTGCCTTAATAAAATCGCCCCGGCTTGGAATTTTTCCAAAATAGCCTACTTTTGTTTGTGTCGTCGTATTACTCATTTGCTTACTCCCGCAGCTACAGGCGTTGCGCCCACCTCTGTTGTCGTCCCATTAGCAGCACCTGCGACAGGCTCTACAGGGGCAACTGGTCCACCAAGCACCGTATCAGGTAGCTTCATCCCTCGGAAGCCTTTCGCCTGCGGATTACTGCTGTCTGCGGATGCATCTGGCTTACTGATAATTTTGAGGTCAACCGCCACATTGACATTGCCGTTAGCCCAGCTGAGTTCAAATATTCCGCCGTCTTTTTTCTTATTGACCGCGGAATCAATCAAACGTTTGAAACCAAATTTACCCGGGAAATTCACAATTTCGATGACTTTGCCATCAAAGCTTGTTGCCGTAATACGCGCACCCGGCGTGCCTTGCGCGTTTGGCCAGACCAAATTAGTCCATTGCGCCTGAGTATTCCTATATCGCAACTGCTGACCATCAATTTCTACTGTGTATTCAGTGGTTCCCGGCGCTGCCATCGGTAGAATCTGAAATACCCATTGACCCTCGTTACCGTTTGCTGTAGGTACTCCTCCTGCACTCAGTGGTGCGACCCAACTTGCAAAATTATTCGACACAGCGGGAGATACGGTAATTCCCATGTTGGCCCAAGTTCTGGCAGAAAGTGTATCGCCACGACGCACAACCAATGGTCCCATTGATGCATTAACGAATTTTGCGATGGCACCTTCACTGCCAAATATTTGACCGATTTCAGGAGCGCTGGCTTCAACTTTGGAGTCTGTCGCAAATGGGTATTTATTCGATAATGTCTTTTGGAATGGCTCATATACCTGAGCTAGCCAGATTTTATTCATCTCGGCTTCGGTCGGTTTGATGATCACGACAAAGGTTTGCATTAGTGGTCGTACTAGCAGCGGACGTAAAGTTTGCTTTTGCGTGTCGGTCATACCGATCAGCATTTGTTCATCCACATACTTCAGCGTGTCTGCCAACTCTGAGCCGTTACCATCCAGCGTCTGTTGCATTAACTGTTTGGCACCTGGTCCGGTATCACCTTGATTTTTTAACTGGTTAAAGCGACTGCGCAATTTGGATAGATTATCCATATAGCCGCGCATTAAAGAGGCATCTTTATCTTTGACCACGACCAGTTTAGCTATGCCTGAAAACTCTTTACCAATTGGCCCCATTGGAATATCCGATTTAGGTGCGTTGATATCCAGATTGATATTCATTTGCGATGGCTTTTGACGAAGAATTGTTTCTTTAAACCAGCCAATAAAACCACGCTGCGCACGCTGTATTCCCTCATCAACCAAGGATGGATTATCCCAAGAAGTTTCGTTATAGACAGTCGTAATTAATTTATTGATAGGCGAGGATTGCGGATCACCCAAGCGATTCATTGCATTGACTGCCGCATCGAATCCATTGAGATCGGCAACTGTCACGCCCTGCATAAATTTTTGCCATTCTTTGGCATATTCAGTTTTATATTGGTTGACCAGCGCTTTTTGAATTTGCTCTGGGCTACCTTCTAACGTTAAATCGTCTTTTGCTGATGTTTTAAGCACCCAATCCGCACTTTGCAGTTCTTTATTTGCGGCATCTTTAAATGCTTCAGAAATAAATTTACTCCATGCTTCCCTCGTAAAAGTTCCTGGAATCGCATAACTACCGACAATCAATTCTTTGTCTTGATCACCAACGATACGAGCGACAGTTACCGCTGGAAAGCGAGTTGAGGCACGAGCTTTTACGTCAGCATAGACACGATCTCTGGCAGGCATACCTCGTACGACACGACGTAAATTTTCGCGCGATTGATCAACCAGCGAAAGCTTATTATCGATCGTTGGCCATGACGGATCATTGATCTGCGCTAAGTAAAAACTAATTACACGTTCAGCGCTACGGATCATCTCGTCTTTGCTCATCGTGCCGCGGTTACTTTCTAACCATGATCGCCAGAAACGCGTCAGTTGGTCATTCAGATGACCAGGCTCCGCGTGCGATCGATCACTAAGCATTAAGTATGTCTTAAGGGCGTTATAGGCATCTTCTACGTTGGTAGGTGATGCATCCTTATATGGATGAGCAAGACTATTTGCCGGGGTTGCCGCGATGGCAGTGGCTCCCGCTACTCCAGTTGCAGTAGTCGCAGAGCTGGAAACAGCACCGGACTGCGGAGTTTTGGTCATTGGTTCTAATTTGTCATTAGATGCATTCATTTCGGTCAGGAACGCTTCTAAATTAGAACCAACGGGTTGCAGCATGACCTCTTTAATCCCAGAGAAATATTCTTCTCTCAATTTCCTCTCAAGGAGATCACCTTGATATAGCCCAAATCCCAAAGATAAAGGCCGATCGGTGCGATATTTTGTCAGCTGCTCAATTCGCTCCTGCAGCACTTCTAGGGCTTCAAACCGAGATTGCAGATCGAGTTTTTTGTCTTGTAATTTGATCGCCTTATCCAGATCTGCCTGCACGTTCATAGTCAATTGACGATTAGCCACATAAGACCAACTCCATGCGGCAAGAGATAGTCCGACCAGCGCTGTAGCGGCAAAAAATGCTGCATAGCGAAGACGAGTTTTTGTTCTGCTAGCGTATTGCGCAACGAGATTTTTATCGGCAAAAATCACTTTACGGAATAAATCTAATAAGAAAAATCCGTGTTGTGAAGTGATTTCGATTTTTTGAGGACGTACAACTTTGAGGTTAAAGCGGTCTGCAATACGCTCTGATGAGGCGCTGACTGCGCTTCCTTCTTGCAATGCGCTTGTCAAATAAAAGCCACGGAATACCGGTTTAAACTGAAATGGATTTTCTTCAAAAAGAGTGGCGATGAACGCTCGTAACGGATTTTTGATTGATGAAAATTCGATAGGGAAGGTAAAGACCCCTGGTGGCATTCTATCGCCACGATTCATCGACATATTTGCCAGGCTCATTTGTTTTAAGCCATCATACAACTCATCAAAACTTTCATCAAAAAAGTTGAGTACATCCTGATTCGTATTTTTTTGACTGTAAGGTAGCGTTGCACCCCAGACACGGTCTTTTTCACTACGCTCCGTATCCAGAAAAAACTCACTAAAGCCAGCGATTAAATCTGCTTTAGTAAAAACAATATAGACCGGTGCAAATACTTCCAATTTTTCAGTGAGCTCTTGCACGCGCTGGCGCAAGTTCTTTGCGAGATTGATACCAAACTCTGGACGATTATTAGTAAGTTCTGTAATGCTGACTGCGATAATAATGCCATTAATAGGAGCCAGTTTCCGGTGTTTTTTTAAGAGTGATAAAAAGCCAAACCACTCTTCGCGATCTTCTTCATGCACCGCATATCGTCCTGCGGTATCTAAGATAATGCCGTCAGTTGTAAAAAACCAATCGCAATTGCGAGTGCCGCCGATTCCTTGTACTACTTTGCCATTTTTATCCGCAAACGGAAATTGCAAACCTGAATTAGCAATTGCCGTGCTTTTTCCTGCGGCAGGATTGCCGATGATCATGTACCAAGGTAGTTCATACAGTGCGGCTGATCCAGACATCAAACCAAGTTTAGATGTTTTGATAGTGGTGATCGCTTCCAGCATGCGCTTACGTATCGTCTCGACCTCGCTGCTTTTTAAACCGGAAGCTGGGTTCTGCGCCTGATTGGTTTGTTGCTGCAACATATTACCGAGGCTCTCAGCCTCTCGTTTGGCTTTCCAGCGTCGATAGAGTATGGCCAGCAACCAGACAATCAGTGCGATACCCAATAAAATGCCAACCCAAATAGCACCAATTTCAAGGCTGCTTGCACCTATCAATAAGAAGGCGGCAAGTGCCGCAAAACCAATAAAAACCAGGGTGCGGGTACTCGTTAAAAATTGCCAGATTCGTTGCATCATAAGTCTATCTTGTTAAGAAGTAGTGTTAAGTTTTAGTTAAACTCAAGCGGCATTATTCGCCATAGTATTTTTTAAAGAACTAACCAGAGCGACGGCACGTTTGTGACTGTCGTTATTACTGATACACACAGCAATTCCCGAGTTATTGATAACTTCATAGTGTCCCAAAACCAGAGAAAGTAAGCCTGCGGTCGGTCCTATGGTTCCGCAGCTTGCAGCAATTTTCATGTATTGCGTGCTTGGCTCCAGATGGGGCAAGGCTTGGGCTCCAAAATCCATTAATTCCATCATTCTGCTGGGGCGTAGATCTGTGTCTGAAGCGAGCAGTGTTATCTGCTCTGCTGTAACGCCGCTTATTGTAAGAGCTTGTTGGGTTATCTCAATCGTCGTATCGTCAGGCTTAAGGCCAGCATTATCAGCAGATTTTTTTAGTACATTTTGTAAAACCCGGCTTATTTTGGCGCTAATTTCTGGGTTAAGTAATTGTGTTTGTTGATGGTCGCCCAACAATAATGCTGCTGCAGCTTCTCCTGGGATGAAGAGATTGTTTCCTTGCTGATCCACTAATTTTCCAGCACTCTCCCAGCTTTCTACCGTATTTGAACCAATGTGCGACTCACAGGCAATGATGAGGCTAAAGCATGAATGTGATTGCTGGAAAGAATCCAGCATAAGTCGATCAACCGTAGCCAGTACTTTGGTTGGGGAAGATTGACGTTCTGAACGTAAACTCAGCTTTTCAACTGGCCATCCTTGCAGCGTCACCAGATGACTAAACCATTCTGTTACCTGATTACTTTGCTCTGTTGACCAACTCTCTGGCAATAGTGCTATGAGTTGCATTGTCGGTAGCGCAACTGCATCACGCTTGCCTTCGGCTGCTGCTAAATATTTTTCAAGTAAAGTGTGTTGAGTCGATTCTTGCGCAAGTTCAATCACTACTTCACTACCGATAATGATTGCCCGCAATTGCTCTTCAGTCCATTCTTTATTCGAGCGTTGATGTGTACTTGACCATTCGTTAAATGCTGTAATTTGATTAATTACATCAATAGAGGCGATGCGCCCTGAAAGTATTGGGTAGCCTTCAGAATTGGTCAATTCAGGATCAAGCTTAAAAGCTTTTTTACTAGACTTTAAGGTCTCAGCCAACTCTTCTGCCGAGTTGCCGCATGAACTCCTGATAGCGGAGGCTATGATCGCGATTGATAAATTTTTCTCGGAATCAATTCTGTTATCTTGAGCCGAGTCCGTGCCAGCAGATGTGACATCAGAAGTGGGGGATAGATTGACTGTAGTTTTGGCCATTGCAAACGTAATTAATTTACTGATCAGCCAGATACCGATGAGTGCACCAACTGGCATGCCAATAAAATACAGCGCCAGTTCTGAAGAGCTTGGCATGCGATTGCTGGAGCGCCAATAGTAGGCCACTGCCAGCCACACCAGCGCAAAGGTTCCGATAATCACTAAACTACGACTAAGCCAGCTACGCATCAAACTATGTTCCCTATACACATATATTAAAAATTAATCTCATTAAATCAGATCAACGGTCGCTTGCTGGCTCGCAATCAATACTGCACCGCATCCGGTTTTATCACCATCACGTGCAACAGGTTTTCCATCTACGATAAATGTCTGATCGCCACTAACGATAGTGGTTGTCCCGTGACCTTTAATTGGACAAGACACTTTGTCACCAAGCCTTGCAATTGGAATCCCGCCGCTATCACTTTGCGTTGACGCTTCGATCACTACACCGTTATGGGAGGTTTTATCACCCAGGCGAATTACTGGTTTTGACATATTTTCTCCATTTCAATTTATTTTTTCAGGACATTAGGTAAATGTAATTCGGCATGTCCAAAATCCATCATTTTCCAACGCCCACCCCAAGTCAATCCTACTGACTCTGCGACTTCCCCGAATAATTCATACCCTTTCATTGCCCAGGGATCTTTTTCAGAAATCACCAATTTCCCATCGCGGAAAAATGCGCAATCCGCCGCCAAACCATATTGATGATAACTTTGGAAAGCAGAGGCATTGGTCACATTTGCCCCTAGTTTTGCGAGCATATTTTGCCGCTCTGGACTACGATAACCCTCAATGATTGCCATGTCGTAGCCATGTTTTTCCTTCATAATTTTAAAAGCCATTAACAAGCGCTGTTTGAAGTCGCTATTCAAAAGCTCCCAATTGCGGCTTGCACTGCTTAGCATTGGTCTTTCCAGCAATACCTCTTGCGTAGAAAAGATTGCCGGTGGCAGGGGAGCTGGCGCTACAAGTTGCTCGCCTTTAAGCAACTCAGCGATTTGCATATTGACTTCGCGATCAGTTGACTCATATCCGTCCAATGTATTTTGATGACTTAGCATCAGTGCTACTAACGGCGGTATTGCAATAATCGAGATGGCGGCGACGCAAATCAGGTAATGCCGCTTTACCGCTGTTATTGCCTGATTAAATTTTGTCCTTGTTGCGCTTCCCAAAGTAAGCGATTTCTCAGTTGCATTTTGTTCCAGCCTGGAAAATCGTTGTCCTATCAGCAACCCGACGCTCGCTATTGTTGCTGCAAATACTTCGCGTCCCGCAGGGAACAACAATAACCAAGCGGCAAAACAAGCGAGCAAAAAATACAAACCAACGATTAAAAAAAACACGATTACCCTGTCATAACAACATTTATTTGCGGATTACTACTTATTTATATTACATTGCTAATTAAATAATTGGTATTATGATCATGAAAGAACGTAATTTACCATGTATTTACTTTTTAGTAATGCCGTAATTATAACTAATTGCGAGGTAATTTTGTCATTTTGTTACAAGGAGTTTAATTTTGGGCAGTCCTGAAGAAGCAAAAAGTAGCTCGTCAAAGCCTAGTTTGTTATCAACTAGTACCAGTGCAGATAGCGCCAATGTGCAAAGTAGCCGTATTTTGTCTGGACTTGAAAGTAGTGGGCGTATAAACCAAAGCGTAGCCCGACCGAAAAAGCGTCGCAATTGGAGTCTGGGAATTGGTGCTGTTGCTATCGTAATTGCTGGTATTGCTGCTTTTTTTATATTTGACGATTCAACTGAGCCAACACAGGCAGCTCGACCAAGTGATCAACTTGCCACTGCAACGACCGCCACTGTAAATCCTAAAAATATTCCTGCTGCCAGTGCTGAGCCGGCTCCCTTAGCTAATTCCGCCTCTACTGCGCAGACAAATCAAGCTAGTGAACAAGAGACAGGAAAAATCTCTGGCTTGGCCGCGCTGATCGTGAATGACAATGGCGAGCAATCTAAAGCAAATAGTCTCGATAGCATGCTGGCAGCCACAGCTACTGGCACGGCATTAGTTTCAGCGACCAAGAATAAATCAGCTTTGTCAGATGAAAAGAAAAAGAAGAGCTCTGCATCGACCAAAATACTTGCATCGAATGACAAGCAAGAAAAATCAAAATCGGTAGATAAGGCCAAAAAAATAGCAACTTCTACAACGAGCGCTTCATCAGACAAAGTTAAGTCATCATCTCGGTCTTCTAGTCAAGCTGCAGACAGTGATGTCGCTCTGATTGCTGCAATCGTCGCTCATGACAAAGCTTTGCCAGTGCCCGCATCGGATAACAGTAAGGCGAGTTCGGATAAAATTAAAGTGGATGAACGTAGCCGGGATATCGTCGAAAGAAAACCCGGCGATACGACCGAAAGTCTTCTGCAACGCTGTAAGAATCTGGGTTCTTTGGAAGGTGGATTATGCCGCTCTCGTATATGCGCAGGGCGCTGGAGTTCAGATGCAGCGTGCGCCCCTTTTGGCAATGCAGCAAAGGTATCTGAAGCCAATTAATTTAAATGCAAGTTAGTAGATTAATTTGTTCCGAGACATAACCCATATTAATTCTTTGATCGTTAATGTTTGCTGCTAGCAAGTCAAAAAATTATTGGGCATTCTAATTTAAAAGTTTATCAAACCAAATAAGGCTGAACCAGTTGCGTCAGCCATGTCATCCAGCTTTGTGTACGTTTGGGTAAATGGCGGCGGTTGGCGTAAAGCAGGGATAGCGGCATTGCCTCTGCCGTATAGTCGCCTAGGACTTCGATCAAACGACCTTGCTGAATTAGTTCTCGTGTGCCGATTTCCGGTGCCTGAATGATGCCAAAACCAGCCAGGCAGGCTGCTTGATAGGCGTCGCTGTTGTTGACAGTGATGGTGCCCGACATGGCAATCGTTTTTGTTTTGCCGCCGTCCGTGTACTCAAAACCAACTGGCTTGCCACCAAAGTTGCTGGTGTAGTGTATCAATTTGTGCTGCGCCAGATCTTCCAGCTTATGTGGCGTGCCGTATTCTTGTAGGTAAGCTGGGCTGGCGCAATTAATCTGCCGCAAATTTCCCAGCGGACGGGCGATCAATGCGCTATCCGTCAGATTGCCGACCCGCATTACACAATCAAAACCTTCCCTTATCAAATCAACCCGGCGATCGGTGCTGCTTAACTCGACCTCCAAGCGCGGGTGTAGTTGTAAAAATTCTGGCAGATGCGGAATAACGATATTTCTGGCGAAGGCACTCGGCAAATCCATGCGCAAACGTCAGCTGATCTGGCCTTCACCTTGCTGGAATAGCGCTTGCAGTTCTTCCATATCCGCCAGCATGTCTTTGCTGCGTTCATAGAATAGGACGCCATCCTGTGTCATTTGTACGTTACGCGTGGTGCGATGTAGCAAGCGTGTGCCGACCAAGGTCTCCAGTTGTTTTACCGCCGTCGAGATACTCGCTTTGGGCAATCCCAGACTATCTGCCGCCTGAGTGAAACTGGCCAGTTCTGCCACTCGAACATAAATTTGCATAGCCTCTAAACGATTCATCCGCTGCTTTCTTTAGTTTTTACGCTTGTTGACCCTAATCAACGCTGTTGACTGCTATTAGTCGTTTGATGGTCACTTGATTGTTCGCATTAAACGAACAGTGCAATCATTTAACTGGGCTTTATTTGAATAATTCTAATCTATAAACTCGCTTCATCCCATCTGAGATGGGCAAACCCAACCGGAGCAGAATCATGAGCACAATCAATCAAGTACCCACTGGCCAAACTAACGACCAGTCAAGCAGCCACACAAGCGCATTAACAACCACAAAAATCGCTCTCATTACTGGCGGTAGTCGCGGCCTTGGCAAAAGCGCCGCCTTAAAACTGGCACAACAAGGCGTTGATATCATCCTCACTTACCAAAGTAAACAAGCAGACGCCTTAGCTGTCATCTCTCAGATTAAAGCAATGGGTCGTAATGCCGCCGCTTTGCAATTAGATGTGGGTAAGGCCTCGACGTTTGCGGCCTTCACAAATCAGGTCGAACAAACACTAGAACAACAATGGCAGCGCAAGCAGTTTGATTTTTTGCTCAACAACGCTGGCGTCGGCTCACATGCGACTATTGCAGATACGACCGAAGCGCAATTCGACAATCTGGTCAACATACACTTTAAAGGCGTATTTTTCTTGACCCAGCATTTGCTACCGCTGATCGCTGACCACGGACGCATACTCAACGTATCAACAGGTTTAACCAGATTTGCACTGCCAGGCTATGCCGCATATGCCTCGATGAAAGGCGCTATCGAAGTGCTGACTAAATATCTGGCAAAAGAACTGGGTGCACGCGGCATCGCGGTCAACGTCATCGCCCCCGGTGCAATTGAAACCGATTTTAGCGGAGGTGCAGTCAGAGACAATGCGCAGCTAAACAGTTTTGTTGCTAGCCAAACTGCACTCGGAAGAGTAGGGCTGCCAGACGACATCGGCGGCGCAATCGCTGCGCTATTGTCTGAGAATAGTGGCTGGGTGAATGCACAGAGGATTGAGGCTTCTGGTGGGATGTTTTTGTAGGCGACTAAACACCTAGTCAAAAATCGAAAAGAATACCTAGTGTTTGTGGCTTATTGGCTTGTTAATTTCCGCAAAAATTAACAAGCCAGTTTCGTACAATAAAAACGAAAGCTAAATAACACTTAGATCGACTATATTCAGTCTCTCCGAAAGTTATAGCATTTAAATGTAAGCGGGATTAAATGTCAGAGAGCATAAAATTATGCTTGTCTACTAAAATCCATGACCCAGTTTGTCTCCCAAGTCTCGCCAGCGTCTGCAGAAAATGCCTGCTCCCAGCGCGGCATATCCGGTACGGGTTGAGTCCACAGAAATCTAAGTCGAATTGCTTTCCCATTAAAAGTATCCTCGGCGTAAAACCTGCCGATACCATTCTCAAATTGTCCGACCACCGGCACATCCAAATTACCAGGATTACGTCCGTCTAGCCACCAGATTGACCATGTTCCGCTTGCTGGGTTATATGAACGTATCGTTGCTGCGTGATAAGTTCCTTCTGGTAGAACGAGAATATTGTCGTCAAAATTGCCTAGCCCGCCAAGAATTTTTTGAGTAATGCATGAGCCAGTAAATTCAAGCCATTCATTACTGTTTGCTAGTCGTTCTTTAAGGCGTCTATGCGCAACATTCCAGCGACCAATGAAGAAGTCAAAGTCAGATGCATTTGAAGTAGTAATCAGAGTTTCCATCTCTTTCCATTCATAAATTTATGTTCCACAATGGGAGCAAATGTAGGCCTAAAAACCATAGAATATAGGTAATATAGGACAAAATTAGCCCTATTAATCCCATCTTATTGATTTCAATTTTATATATGGCACAAGCTGCAACTCGCGTACTCGCAGCACTAGAATTACTGCAAACGTACGGCCAACTAAGCGGCGCGGAAATGGCTGAAAAACTGGGATTAGATCGACGCACGTTACGACGTTACATCGTGACATTAGAAGAAATCGGTATTCCCATAATGACTGAGCGTGGCCGATATGGCGGGTATTCGCTGATGCCTGGCTACAAGTTACCACCGATGATGTTCACCGATGATGAGGCATTAGCCTTAGCGTTGGGATTACTTGCTGCGCGCAACTTGGGCTTCTCTGGAGCCGTACCGGCCGTAGCCAGTGCTCAAGCGAAATTAGAACGGATCATGCCAGTCAAGCTGCAACAACGTTTAAGAGCAATTGATCAATCAGTCCAACTTGATTTGGTGAGAGCTACTTCACCAGAAGATAACGCGGCACTAGTGACATTGAGTGCTGCGACGATGGAGTTGCGACGGGTTCATCTGCATTATTGCTCCGCGCAAGCTCATCATAGCGAGCGCAATTTTGATCCTTACGGCCTAGTGTTCTATTTAGGTTTTTGGTATGTGATTGGTATGTGTCATTTACGCGCCGGAATACGGACTTTCAGGCTTGACCGCATTAGTGCCGTAGAGCTTTTAAGCGATATTTTTCAACGACCTGTCAGCTTTAATGCATTGAATTATTTACGCGAATCTATGGCAATAATACCGCGTACATTTTCTATTAATGTATTGCTGAAAACTGACCTAACAACAGCACGTGATCATTTGTTTGATGCGATTGGTTTATTGGAGCAGACTGACTTTGGCGTCTTATTGCATAACCAGTCCGACAATTTAAATTGGTTCGCACGACAATTAGTGTCGCTACCTTTTGAGTGGGATATCCAAACTCCAGTAGAGCTGCGTGACGTGGTAATCGCGTTGGCGAAACACATATTGAAATCTGTTTAGTCACAACATAACCAGACAGTATGACTATCGCTAATAATTCGTGAGCATATGTCATTTAAGCGGATAAGTTTGTTTTCAATCAATCGATAAAAATTTTAAAAATGCTTTCTAATCAAACAAAATCCCTACAAGCCATGCTAGCTCTGCATCTTGCCGTATTTTTATTCGGTAGTGCAGGCGTATTGGGCAAGGCTTTGGCGGTGAGTTCTTTGTTGCTGGTATTTGGACGTACTTTGTTTGCCGCCTTGAGTTTGCTGCCCGTCCTGTTGGTGCAGCGGCAGTTGTCCTTACGCGGCATTCCTAAAACCGTGATCTTGTGCGGGGTGTTGCTGGCGGTGCATTGGCTGAGTTTTTTTGCGTCGCTGAAGGTGGCTCCGGTCGCTTATGGTTTGATGGGTTTTGCGAGTTTTCCCCTGTTTGTGGCTTGGCTAGAACCTTGGTTGTTTAAAGAAAAGCGGCTTGGTAGTGATTGGATCTCGGCGCTAGCGGTGGTGATCGGTATGGCGGTGATGGTGAGCGATTCAGGACCGTTGGTAGATGGTTTGCCAGGGCAGGGCGATGCGGTGCTTGGTTTATTATTGGGTGTGGTATCGGGTTTGAGCTTTGCTTTACTGGCGCTGGCAAACCGGTGGCAGGGCGAAGACATTCCGCCTTTTAAACTGGCATTTTTGCAAAACAGCGTGGCTTGTCTGAGCTTGTTACCATTTGTGATTTTTTACGACGCCGTCCTTAATGTGTCGATGGGCGTCTGGTGGGGATTGATTTTGCTTGGCGTGGTGTTCACCGCCTTATCGCATGGTTTGTTTATGTTTAGTTTGCGTCATGTGCCTACCCGATTTGCGAGTTTAATGACTTCGCTGGAACCAGTGTATGGAATTATGCTGGCATTTTTTATCTTGAATGAGGTGCCGTCAGTGCAGGCAATGATCGGTTGTGTGATCGTCTTGCTGGCGACGACGGTGGCAACTTATTGGCATTCTCGCGTAGATTTTTCTGATATAAATAAGAGAGAATTTTAATATACTCCCCATTAAATATTAAAGATATTGGCTATAGACCAATGATCTTATGGACAGTTAATATATACATACTGGGAGTATATTTTACCTATTGCATAGTTTGAATGTTGGTTGAAAAAAAGCGTGTCGCTCTTAATAGAGCCGACACGCTTTTTGTAATATGCCTTCCAGCATGATCAACTGATCAATTACGAACGAGTAATAGGCAAGCTCAATTCTTCGCCAGGTAGTGACATGTGTTTTGCCAGCTCTAATTTGGCGATCGCATTCCGGTGCACTTCATCCGGGCCGTCGGCCAGACGCAAGGTACGGTTGCCTGCCCATTGCGCTGCAAGTGGGAAGTCGCCCGATACGCCGCCTGCGCCGTGCGCCTGAATTGCCCAGTCCAGTACCTGTTGAGTCACATTCGGTGCTAATACTTTGATCATAGCGATTTCTGCCTGGGCAAACTTATTACCGACGGTATCCATCAGGTACGCTGCTTTCATCGTCAACAAACGTGCTGTGTCGATCTGAATACGGGATTCTGCTATCCGCTCACGCCAGATACTTTGCTCCGAGACTTTTTTACCAAAAGCGACCCGGCTGTTCAGACGTTTACACATCAGTTCCAGCGCACGCTCTGCAACGCCGATGGCACGCATACAGTGGTGAATACGGCCAGGGCCAAGACGACCTTGAGCGATTTCAAAACCACGGCCTTCACCTAGCAATAGATTGGATGCCGGCACCCGTACGTTTTCAAACAAAATTTCACAATGGCCATGTGGTGCATCGTCATAACCAAAGACCGGCAGAGGACGTACGACAGTAATGCCAGGTGTTTTGGCATCAACCAGTATCATTGATTGTTGTGAATGACGTGCCGCATTGAAATCGGTTTTGCCCATCAAAATATAGACGGAGCAGCGTGGATCGCCCGCGCCAGAGATCCACCATTTGTGGCCATTGATCACATAATGATCGCCATCGCGGTCGATGCGGGTTTCAATATTAGTGGCGTCGGATGAGGCGACGCCAGGTTCTGTCATGGCAAATGCAGAGCGGATTTCACCGCGCAGCAAAGGCTCTAGCCATTGTTTTTTATGTTCTTCGGAACCATAGCGTTCGATGGTTTCCATATTGCCGGTATCGGGTGCGGAACAATTGAATACTTCGGGTGCCCAACTGACTTTACCCATGATTTCGCACAACGGTGCGTAATCCAGATTGGATAAACCTTCTGGCGCGCGCGCTGATTTTGGCAGGAACAGATTCCACAAACCTTGCTCACGTGCTTTTGGCTTGAGGTCTTCAATGATTTTAGTAGCAATCCAGCGATTACCTTTTTCTGTGCCGTTGCGGTCGATTTCTTCTTTGTAGGCTTTCTCGTTCGGATAGATATGCTGATCCATGAACTTGAGTAATTTACTTTGTAGTTCCTTGCAACGGTCTGAGTATTCAAATTCCATGCTTGTCTCCTGATGGGTTTGTCTTGCTATTATTGCTGTTGATATGCATTTTTTTAACTGCTTGCTTTGTTTCTTTAGGCTCGTTCAACATTTGCCTTAAAGCCTATTACTTATTCGCGTAACTCCAGCCCAATTCCGCCATAGGACGCGCGGCTTCGCCAGATTTTTTGGCTTGTGCGCTGGATGCTGTGCCATCGACATAACGCTTCATAATGCCTTGCAAAATACCTGCCATACGGAACATGTTGTAGGCGAGATAGAAGCTGAAATCCTCCTGACGTATCGTCTTACCCGTACGCTCGCAATATTTGGCGATATATTCTTGCTCGCTAGGGATGCCGAGCGCTTGATGATCCAGACCTTTAATGCCACGGAACTGCCCAGCGGTGACATGCCAGCTCATGCAGTGATAAGAGAAGTCTGCAAGCGGATGGCCGAGGGTAGATAATTCCCAATCCAATACCGCCAAAATGCGTGGTTCAGTTTTATGGAACATCATATTATCCAGACGATAATCACCGTGAACGATGCTGGTGTCGTCGCCAGGAGGAATATTATTAGGCAACCAGGCGATCAGGTTATCCATTGCCTCAATTTTTTCGGTTTCTGACGCTTTATATTGCTTGGTCCAGCGATCAATCTGGCGTGCAAAATAATTGCCAGGTCGGCCATAGTCTGCCAAACCAATTGCGGCGTAATCAATCGTATGCAATTGCGAGATAACGCGGTTCATCTCATCATAAATCTCGGCTCGTTGGGATGGCGTCATACCAGGCAAGGATTGATCCCATAGTACGCGGCCATCGACAAATTCCATGATATAAAAAGCGCGACCGATGACGTCTTCATCAGTGCACAATGCATATTGTTTAGCAGCGGGGAAACCCGCCTTATTCAACGCATTCATGACTTTAAACTCACGTTCAATTGCATGTGCTGAGGGAAGTAATTTAGCGACCGGACCGGGTTTGGCACGCATTACATACCGTTGGCTGGGTTGATTGCCAGCGGTGATTTTGAAAGTGGGATTGGACTGACCGCCTTTGAATTGCTCTACCGTCATGCCATCTGCGGCTTTTGCATCAAAGCCTTCTACATGCTGGCGCATGTAATCCGCCAGTGTAGCTACATCAAATTTTTGGCGATCGGCAACGGGCATTGTGCCCATAAATTCTTCAAACATCTTGTCTCCTGTTTTACTGCAGTTTGGTGTTTTTATTTTATGAGGAATTAAGTAAAACCGCGCCAGTTGCGTTGTAGCTCCAAGTATTAGTCACATCGGTAGGATGTGTACCGTCGCCGCTATGCTTTAATGGAATAATTTTACGTAAGTCTTACTTATAAAACTATTTTAGCTCAAAAAATCGTACGTCCGTACTATTTTTATTTCGTGTACTACTAAGGCAAAAAAATAGACCAAAAAAAGCCCGCTTAAAGACGGGCTATTTATTTTTATAGTCAGCTGATTTTATTCCTGATGAAAAGCATGTAAGACATTCAGCATCCCATCCAGGCCCACAAAGTTAAGCGCCACATCTGCTTGTGCTCTGACGATAGGTTTTGCGCGAAAGGCGACTGACATGCCTGAGATACTCATCATCTTCAAATCATTGGCACCATCACCCATGACGATGACTTGATCGGTGGTGATACCCATTTCGGCGGCGACACGTTCTACCGTATTTTGTTTTTCTATTGCGTCGACGATGCCACCGACGACCTTACCGGTCAGTTTGCCTTGATCAATTTCCAGCACGTTTGCATGGGTATAGTCCAGGTTCAAACGAGTCTTCATGCGGTCGGTAAAGAAGGTAAATCCACCAGAGACCAGCAAAGTTTTCAACCCGGCTTGCTGTACCGTCTTCAGCATCTTTTCTACGCCTGACGATAACTGCAAACGCTCGTCATAGACTTTTTGCAACGCGCCAGCATCCAGACCTTTTAATAGCGCAACCCGACGCGTCAGACTTTCTTGAAATTCAATCTCACCACGCATGGCAGCTTCGGTAATTTCCGATACTTGTGGTTTCAGCCCTTGCATATCAGCGATTTCATCAATGCATTCAATCGTAATCAAGGTGGAATCCATATCCATCGCGACCAGCTTAAAGTCAGCTAAGGTACGAGGCAGGTCGCTAAAACTCACATCAAGATGCGCTGCAAGGCAATCTGCTTCAATTTGCGCTTTCAGCACGTTAAGCTCTTTATCGCAGCGCAGATTGTCGAGGCGGACTGCATGCGTTCCAATCGCAAGAATGCGTTCTGCATGGGTTATGCTGGCGATATGCTTGATCAGCGCAAGATCGCTTTTTAAAATTTGCCGTAAGCCTTGTATCGTTAAATGCATTTTTATTTTGAGTGATGTAAGTTGATATTAGGAGCTTAATGCAATGCACGTAAGGTTGCTTTAATTTGTGCAACCCGCGCTGCCAAGTCTGGCATATTGGCAGTAATGCGCAATTTGTCCTGACCATTAATTTTAATATGCTTATTTTTTTGCACCAATTCGATAATCTTCATCGCATCAATCGGCGGTTTGGGTTCGAATTGCAAGGTGGCGGCTTCGGTATGAGCATCAATTTTGATGATACCTAAAGGTTTGGCCGCGACACGCAGTCGGTGCGTTTCTAGTAAAGATTTCACCGGTTCTGGCAATTTGCCAAAGCGATCAATCATTTCTTCTTGCAAATTGTCGATGGCGTCTTGCTTGGTGCAATTGGCGAGACGTTTATAGATCGATAGCCTCTCATTAACATCACCGCAAAAGTCGTTTGGTAGCAGGGCAGGGATGTGCAGATTAATTTCTGTCGTGCTGGATAAAGGTGCAGCCAGATCCGGTTCTTTACCATTTTTGAGCGAGCGCACTGCTTCGTTCAACATGTCTGAGTAAAGTTGGAAGCCGATCTCATGCATTTCGCCAGACTGGTTATCGCCTAAGACTTCACCCGCACCGCGGATTTCTAAATCGTGCATAGCCAGATAAAAACCGCTACCCAGCTCTTCCATCTGCTGAATCGCTTCCAGCCGTCGATCCGCTTGTTTGGTCAGGGTTTGTACGTCGTTCACCAGCAGGTAAGCATAAGCCTGATGATGTGAGCGGCCCACACGTCCACGCAATTGATGCAGCTGTGCCAGACCAAATTTATCTGCCCGGTGCATGATGATGGTATTGGCTGTTGGAACGTCGATACCCGTCTCAATAATCGTGGTGCAGAGCAAAATATTATGGCGCTGGGCGACAAAATCACGCATGACTTTTTCCAGATCGCGCTCATGCATTTGACCATGGGCGACTACCACACGGGCCTCTGGAATAAGGGCCTCTAACATCGCTTTGCGGTTTTGTATCGTATCGACTTCGTTGTGCAGGAAATACACTTGTCCGCCGCGTTTTAGCTCGCGCAGACAGGCCTCACGTATAACAGAATCGTTCTCGCTACGCACAAAAGTTTTGATCGCTAGTCGTTTTTGCGGCGCCGTCGCGATGATGGAGAAATCACGCAAGCCTTCTAGCGCCATGCCCAAAGTACGTGGAATTGGCGTAGCAGTTAGTGTTAATACATCGACTTCCGCGCGTAGCGATTTAAGCGCTTCTTTCTGACGCACACCAAAGCGGTGTTCTTCGTCAATAATCACTAATCCCAGACGTGAAAATTTGACATCATTAGACAGTAATTTATGAGTGCCAATCACAATATCCAAAGTGCCGTCGCCCATGCCTTTGATCGCAAGGGCGATTTCTTTACCAGAGCGGAAACGCGATAACTCGGCAATTTTTACAGGCCAGTTAGCAAAACGATCGGCAAATGTCTGCGCATGCTGTTCGGCTAATAGTGTGGTCGGCGCGAGGATGGCGACTTGTTTGCCGCCCATGACCGCGACAAAGGCAGCACGTAAAGCGACTTCTGTTTTGCCAAAACCAACGTCGCCGCAAATCAGTCGGTCCATTGGTTTGCCGGACGTCATGTCACCGATGACGGCGGTAATGGCAGCAGCCTGATCAACGGTTTCTTCAAAGCCAAAGCTGTCGGCAAAGGCTTCGTAATCTTTGTGTGAATACTCGAACGCATGGCCTTGGCGCAAAGCGCGGCGCGCATACAAGTTGAGTAATTCTGCGGCGGTATCGCGGATTTGTTGCGCTGCTTTGCGTTTGGCTTTTTCCCATTGACCAGAACCTAGGCTATGCAATGGCGCATCATCAGGCGAAGCGCCGGAGTAGCGGGAGATGACATGCAACTGCGATACGGGCACATACAGTTTGGTATCTTTGGCGTATTCCAGATGCAAAAACTCCGTTTCGCCTTCGCCCAGATCCATGCTGATCAAGCCCATATAGCGACCGATACCGTGATTGCTGTGTACCACCGGATCACCGATTTTTAGCTCGGACAAATCGCGCACCATGTGCTCGACCTGAGTGACAGCTTCTTGCTTTTTACGACCAATACGCTTGCCCGATCCGGCGTATAACTCGGCTTCGGTGATGAAGGCAACGCCATCGGCTAATATAAAGCCCGAATGCAAAGGCGCAACGCCCAGCATAAGTTTGTCGCTGCCTGTGATGAAGTCATCATAGCCTTCACACAGCGTCAGGCGAATATCGTATTCATTGAAATATTGTTGCAGCGTCTCGCGTCGGCCTAAGGTTTCCGCGCAGATCATTACGCGTTTGTCTGTTTGCAACAAAAATGAGCGCAAATTGGTGAGCGGATCATCGGCGCGACGATTGACGGCAATATCAGGCAACAGACCAGAAATTTCTGAATTGGCCTTGGATACAGCGTCGCCAGTCGTGATCACCCAGCGCGACAATGACTTCAGTTCAGTAAAAAAATTCTCGTCACTTAAGAAAATTGATTCTGGCGGTAAAACCGGACGTTCGCGGTCGGATTTGAGAAATTGATAACGTGAGCGGGTATCTACCCAAAAGCGCTGGATGGCTTCATCAATCTCACCGATCAGTGTGAAGTGCGTATGTTTTGGCAGATAGTCGAATAAGGTCGCGCTTTCTTCAAAAAACAGCGGCAGATAATATTCAATCCCGGCAGAAGCTATGCCGCTGCCGATATCTTTGTACACCATGGAGCGCGAAGGGTCGCCTTCAAAGGTCTCGCGCCAGCGACCACGGAACGCCGTTCGAGCCGCTTCGTCCATAGGGAATTCACGACCTGGCAATAAACGTACTTCACGCACCGGATACAAAGAGCGCTGCGTATCGGCATCAAAAGTGCGGATGGTTTCGATGCTGTCACCGAATAAATCGAGTCGATACGGCAGGACCGAGCCCATAGGGAACAAATCGATCAAACCGCCACGCACTGAGTATTCGCCAGGCGACATCACTTGCGATACGTGGGTATAACCTGCCAGCGTTAGTTGCGTTTTAAGCTTGGCTTCATTCAGGGTTTCGCCCTGTTTGAAGAAAAACGTGTAGGCAGCTAAAAATGAGGGAGGTGCCATCCGCACCAGCGCTGTGGTAGCAGGCACTAGCAAAACATCACAATTACCATTTTGGATTTCATGCAGGGTCGATAATCGTTCCGACACCAGATCCTGGTGCGGTGAAAACGCATCGTAAGGCAAGGTCTCCCAATCAGGCAGCAAATGGCAGCGTAGCGTCGGCACAAACCAGGGGATTTCATCCAGCAGACGTTGTGCATCTGCCGGATTGGCGACCACCACGCTGAGCATGCGCTGCTGCGCTTTGAGTGCAATTGCCGCTTGCGCTAATGCATAAGCGTCGGCGGAACCATGTAATGTGGGGAGTACAAAGCGATTGCCCGCTTTAGGAAGCGACTTAACGAGATCAAATGACATTGCGGAGTTGGTTGGCTATTCTGTGTGGCTGGGGGTATCGCACTATAAGATAGGAGCATGGTAACAATTGATTAATATTGAAACTATTACTGTTCATGCCCGCAAATGCGTTTTGCCACCAAGATGTTGGAGGTTAAAATGTGTCCCAATTATAAACGAAGCTGAACCAGCTTTTTTGGAGCATCCTGCTTTGATGACATCTGTCCCGAAAATTACAACACCAACGGCTCCAGTGACTTACTTTGCGCTAATCCCCGCCGCAGGTATTGGCGCCCGCATGGGTGGCGCTGTGCCTAAACAGTACCTGACCGTCGCCGGTCAAACCATTTTGCGCCACACGGTGCAGGCATTTTTGGCCTCACCGCTGATCAGCCACACCTATGTAGTGGTCAGCGCGGAAGATGTTTATGTGGAACAGGCGCTGGCCGGACTGGATAAGGTCAGCATCCTGCGCTGTGGTGGTGCGACACGGCGTGAAACCGTGCGGAATGGACTCGATGCTATAGAGTCTCATAACAAGCTAATTGGCAAAATCGGCGAACAAGATTGGGTATTGGTCCATGACGCGGCACGTCCGGGATTGACGCCGGCTCTGATCAGCAAGTTGATTGAGCAAGTCGGCAACCATACAACTGGAGGTTTGCTGGCGCTACCGGTGGTCGATACAGTCAAACGTATGGCCAATGGCAAAGTCACGACGATTAGCCGAGACGGGTTGTGGCTGGCGCAAACGCCGCAAATGTTTCGGCATGCTGCGCTGAGTGCTGCGTTAGATGCAAGCTTACATGCCGCAGTCGAAATAACCGATGAATCCAGCGCGATGGAAGCTACCGGACAGATTCCTATGCTGGTCGAAGGGCATGCCTGTAATCTGAAGGTGACCTTGCCTAGCGATCTGGCTTTGCTTGAATCCTATCTAATTTCTTCTTAAAGCGTATATTTATACTGGGATGTAGTATTATTTATTGTCCATGTGATATAAGGACATAAATGCCATTTACTGCCTATACTCCCCTAATTTGACATATTTTGTATTTTAAGAATGCTATGACTGAACCATCGAACAGAATTGAAGCTTCCGCTGAAACACCTACCTTTCCGCCATTCAGAATCGGCCAGGGATACGATTGCCATGCCTTAGTAACAGGGCGTAAATTGATTATTGGCGGTGTCGATATTCCACATACAATCGGTTTGCTTGGGCATTCAGACGCGGATGTGTTGCTGCATGCAATTACGGATGCATTGTTTGGTGCAGCTGCTTTGGGGGATATTGGCCGCCATTTTCCAGATACCGACAAACAATTTTCCGGTGCGGATTCGCGCGTGCTCTTGCGTGAAGCGGTTGCACGTCTGCGCAAGGCCGGCTATCAGGTGGGCAATCTCGATGCGACCATCATCGCACAAGCACCTAAAATGGCCCCTCATATACCCGGTATGGTTGCCAATATTGCCGCAGACTTACAAATCAGCATTGCCCAAGTCAATATCAAAGCAAAAACCAACGAGCGTCTTGGCTACCTGGGCAGGGAAGAGGGCATCGCCGCCGAGGCAGTGGTGCTGGTGTTTCGTAACTGACGGGACTACACTGAATACAGAATCATTGACTGGAGAACTAAAAATGGACAAACAAAACCTGAAAGATTTGCTCAAGCAATTACACGAAGGTTTGCAAGAAGGTGCAGGAACGGGCGGGCAAGAGGGCGCACAAGTAGTGGACACGGCAGATGTCGAACTGAGATCGTTGTTAAAAGAACTCAGTAATGATATTCATCATGTTTTAGATAAAGATGACAGCCCGGACGATCCGGTCTTTGCCGCCTTAAGCGAAAGATCGCAAGAACTATCAGCAAAATTTGCAGCGCAACATCCTAAGCTGGAACCAGTCTTACGTGAGCTTGGTGGTATGTTAGAGAAAATTGGGATTTGATTTTTAACATCTGATTTCCAAAGTGAGTAAAAATAAAAAGCCCGAAGTCGATTCGGGCTTTTTATTTGAGGTATCGACATAAATCGATGCAGGTATACGCAATCCGTAGCTGCCATTTTCTATCACTGGCATCGCTCATTTTTTACAGAGTTAAGTGACAGATCCGTTGTTTTTAATGAACTTCCATAATCCGCCAATCACCAGCGAACCAACTCCTGCACCAACGCCCAGTAAAACAATCGCGTTGAGATGATTGTGAATCAATGGAATATTGCCAAAAAAGTACCCACCCAACACCAGCGAAATCACCCAGATCGCAGCACCTGCAACATTAAATAATTGAAATTTAGAAAAAGTCATATTCGAAACGCCGGCAATAAACGGGGCAAAGGTGCGAACCACCGCAATGAAAGGCGACATGATGAAGGTGACTCCTCCATGATTCTCATAAAACGTATGAGTTTTTTGCAGCGCGGAACGATTGAGCCATTTGTAATTTTTGGCAAATACTTTCTGTCCGATCGCATGACCGATCCAGTAGTTGATTGTGCTGCCAGTAACAGCGGCGATAAATAATAGTGGTATCAGTACGCCGGCATGCAATGTGCCGGTAGCGCAAAACGTGCCGCTGATGAAGAGTAAAGGGTCTCCCGGAAGAAAAAATAACGGCAATACCGCCATTTCTAAAAATACGATGGCAAATATGACGCCATATACCAGAGCGCCATATCGATCGCTAATGGCTCCGAGGTAATGATCAAAGTGCAAGACGAGGTCGCCCAGTTGCGTGAAGTTCATTTTTTCCTCAAATTTAATTATTCTGAATCAAGCTATGTCACTCAGATCACTCAGACTTAATGTTATTTCATCTTACTCACAATATTTTATGTAATCCCTTTTGTCCATATCCAATTGATCATGACCATCAATACAAGGGATATTAAGTAACTGAATAAGTGACTGAATTAAGTTATCCTGAGCACATAACGATCATTTAATTTATTACAATTTCTGAGGGGAATTTGGATGGCTTCTTTATCTCTGCGTAACAAGCTCATTGCTATTTGCGTTTCTATCGTGATGCTGGGGATGTTTTCTATCGTCCTCGCCAACTTTTTCACGACAAAGTCCCGCATGCTGGAGTCATTGAATAGTCAGATGACCCAGTTATCACAGAATAATGCGTCAACGATTGCAGAATGGGTCAAATCTCAAAAAACCGTGGTGTCTTCTATTAAGCTTGCTGTGGATGCGCCTGATCCTATTCCGGCATTAAAAGCAGCGCAGCAGGCTGGTGGTTTTGATCTTTCATATATTGGCTACGCGGATAAACATCACGCTTTTTCAGAACAGCGCACTCGCGCTGCTGACTATGACCCAACGGCACGTCCTTGGTACGTTAAGGCTGCTCAGATCAGCGGCCCGGTAGTGACTTCTCCTTACACCAGCGCCAGTACCGGTAAATTATTAGTCACCTTTGCCGAGGCAATCGGATCTGCCGGTCAAGTATCAGCGGTAGTGGCATCAGATGTATTACTAGACTCGGTAGTGAGCAACGTAAAAGCGATTAAGCCGACGCCAAACAGCTTTGCATTTTTGGTTGATAAGAGTAAAGGCAACATCATTGCGCATCCCAATCAAGATCTGATGCTTAAACCATTGGCGGATATGGATCCCTCACTATCCGTCAAACGGCTAGAAGAAATCAACACATCAAAAGGCAGTAGCGAAGCGAATTTTGGTGGTCGTGAGGATTTGCTCTATGTGACCCAGATCGCTGGTACCGATTGGCTGTTGGCGATTGCACTCGATAAGTCAGAGGCGACCCAAGTGTTGAGTGCCTTGCTGGTGTCCTCTGCGGTAACTGCAATTGTACTGACCGTATTAGCGGTGTTGCTATTGACGGTGCTGGTATCGCAGTCACTCAAACGGATGGCGCTGGTGCGTGATGCAATGACTGAGATCGCCTCAGGCGATGGCGATTTAACTCGCCGTCTTGACACCGAAGGTGGTGACGAGCTAGCGCAAATTTCAAGCGCATTTAATCGTTTCGTCGATAAGATCGAATCGGTTTTAATCGAGATCCGGACTGCCAGTGAATCGGTCAAAGGTGCATCGGGCGAGATTGCTGCTGGCAATGCTGATTTGTCTGCACGTACAGAGGCACAGGCAGGGTCGCTGGAAGAAACCGCCAGCACCATGGAGGAATTGACTTCAACCGTCAAAATCAATGCTGAGAATGCGCACCAGGCAAACAAACTCGCGGTATCCGCATCTGATGTTGCCGCATCTGGTGGCAAGGTGGTGGCGCGCGTGGTTGAGACTATGGGCTCAATCAAAGACAGCTCACGCAAGGTGGTCGATATTATTGGCGTAATTGATGGCATTGCGTTTCAAACTAATATTTTGGCATTGAATGCAGCGGTCGAAGCAGCACGTGCTGGCGAGCAGGGGCGTGGCTTTCCGGTGGTCGCATCTGAGGTGCGTAATCTGGCACAACGATCCGCTAGTGCTGCAAAAGAAATTAAAGCCCTGATTGGTGACTCGGTTGATAAAGTCGACATTGGAAGTGCGCTGGTAGATGAAGCAGGCAAAACGATGCAAGAGATTGTGTCGTCTATTCAACGTGTTGCCGATATCATGAATGAGATTACCGCAGCAAGTCAGGAGCAAAGCACCGGGATTGAAGAAGTCAACGGTGCCATCACCCATATGGATGATATGACGCAGCAAAATGCGGCTTTAGTAGAACAAGCGGCGGCGGCAGCACAAAGTCTGCAAGAGCAGGCAGTCAATTTATCCAGAACAGTTGCGGTATTTAAACTGGGTAGCAATGAAGTTGTAAAACGGGTGGACTCACAGAGCAAATTAAATAGCAGTAAAAGTAAGCAGAAATTATTAATCAGATAGGTTTGAAAATTCAAGCTAGTAACATTTGACTGGCAATATAGCCTGCAAATAAATTAAAAAATAAATCTAAAAATATCCAATTGGAGTGAGACATGAACATGAAATTGCGACCTGATCGAAAGGTATTACCGGTTTCGCTGATGTTACTAAGTGCTGGCATCGCCGGTTGTGGAGAAATGCAACCGCGTGCGTCAGATTCTGGTGCTCCTGTTGTTATCGCCAAGCCGATCAGCTGTGCAGAATTGGGCGCGCTGATAGTTTCACCCAAATCGATCTCATTGCCGACGACGGGTGCCGTGATCAACAGTGCAACGACGATTCCGGCTGCCGGTTCTGGTGCAACTGCTTTAGGTGAATATTGCAAAATCATCGGTGCGATCAAGCCTGTTGACCCTGCTGCGCCACAGATTAAATTTCAGCTGAATCTGCCGACTGCATGGAACAACAAAGCCATGATGTTTGGTGGTGGTGGCTATAACGGCAGTATTGCCACTGGAGTTGGCAATGTACCGGCAGGACCCGTTGATAAATTGTTGCCATTAGGACGAGGCTATGCGACCTACGGCAGCGATTCTGGTCATCAGGCCAATGCCAACGGAAGTCGTGACGGCACTTTTGGTGTCAACGACGAGGCCTTAAAGAATTTCTCCAGCGATGCGCTGAAAAAAACTCATGATGTTGCAACGTACTTAATTCAACAACGCTATGGCGTAGCACCGGTAAAAACCTATTTTGCCGGTGGCTCTACCGGAGGGCGCGAAGCACTCATAGCAGTAACAAATTGGCCGCAAGACTTTGATGGCGCGATTGTTTTATATCCGGCCTGGAATGCCGCTAGCCTGGATTTGCAGTTTGGACGTATCACCAGAGAGCTGGCCAAGCCGGGCGCGTATTCCAACAGAACCAAAAGAAAAGTTCTATATGATGCGGCGATGGCAGCTTGCGATAATTTAGACGGCGTAGCTGACGGCTTGATCAGCAACGTCTCCACCTGTAGCGCAACGTTTAATCCCGCAATTGTGCGCTGTGCCGGAGGTGCTGATACGGGCGACACTTGCTTGTCGGATGCGCAGATATCCGCGTTCAACGTAGTCAACACACCGCTAACACTCAATTACACACTGGCTACTGGCGAAACCCAATATCCGGGCTTTAACACCTGGGGTACGGATTTCGGTATTCCCAATAAAAGTCCGCTACAACCGACTGTCCTGACCTTAGCCTACGGTACCGAGCAACCTGCCAACCCGATGCCGTCAGTCACTGCCAGCACAAGCCCACCTTACGGCAGTACGTTCTGGGATCAATGGGTGAAGTATTTCGTTACTCGTGACGCTAGTTTTAATAGCTTACTTTTTGATCCACAAAACCCCGGCACTTTTAAATCGCGTGTAATCGCACTGACGGCAATTCAAGATGTGACCAAGTTTGACTTGTCTGCATTTAAGGCAAAGGGCGGCAAAATATTGATGGCACATGGCATGGCAGACGCCTTAGTTAGTACCAGAGCGACCGAGCAATACTATGAGCATGTGAAACAAGTCATGGGTACGGCGAAGGTAGATAGCTTCATGCGTTATTACGAGATTCCGGGTTATGGCCATGCTGTTAGTAGCGTATTCAATGCCTCATGGGATTCTTTAACGACGCTGGAGAACTGGGTTGAAAACAACACACCACCGGCACCACAAATAGTGGCTGATAGTGCCGGGGTGCCTGGCCGCACCCGACCCCTGTGCGAGTACCCAAGCTGGCCCAAATATGCAGGGCAGGGCGATGTTAACCTGGCTGCAAGCTATGCTTGCTCGATAAAGTAATTTTAATTTGGCACGTGACTCGTTAACGCTTAATACTTAACGCTGATTTTTTAATGTCTCATTTGGAGAATTTTGATGAAAACTAAAAGCATAGTTAAAACTTCCATTCTTAGTAATCTGATCGTTATGATTTTTTGTACTGTGAGTCTGACTGCCTCTGCTGTAGCCGCAGAGGCTACGGTAAAAATTACGCCCTTAGGTAGCCATGATGGTGAGTTCTGTGCGGCCGATCGCGCTTTGATTTTTGAAGACCCCGATGGCACTCGTATTCTTTACGATGCCGGTCGTACGGTGCGCGGTGGAACTGACACGCGATTAGGCAAAATTGATGGTGTCCTGCTGAGTCATGTGCATGGCGACCATCTGGGTGATGTGCATCAGGCGGCAGCCAACGCGGGTACTTGTGCGGCCCCTGATTTCTCAGTAAAAAGTATTCCATCATCGGTGATGGAAGAGGTGGTCTTGAGTAAGAAGGCGAAACTATTTGTTGGCGGTGAGATGGCTAGCTTTTTCTCCCGCAGAATTAAAGAAGCCGGAGGTAGTACCGACCTTGTTCAGCTAGTCCGGTTCGGTGGGCAGAGCAAAATCGGCGGAGTCAAAATTGCGAGTGTCCCTGCCGCTCACTCTAACGGATTGGATTCTAAGTTCCTGGCAGCACCTCTTTCAGATACACTGTCCAGTAATGGCCTGACCGCGTATGTCGGCCCTGCTGGCGGTTACGTTCTGACATTTTCAAACGGACTCGTCGTCTACTTGTCGGGAGATACCGGCATCATCGCCGATCAGGAGGCCGTTGTGCGACGGTTTTATAAAGCCAAGCTGGCGGTATTAAATATTGGCGGCACTTTTTCAACTGGCCCTCAAGAGGCTGCCTATGTGATTAATGATCTGGTTAAACCGAATGCCGTGATCGCATCACACGCAAATGAGGCCGCGACTAAGGAGGGAAAATTAATCGAAGGAAGTAAAACCATGGAATTTAAAACTGCGGTCAAAGTACCGACCTACGTTCCCTTAAGCGGAAAAACCATGGAGTTTGATAAAGAGGCTAAATGCGTAGCGGGTTGCTAAGCTTCCATTACGTACTCAAGTAAAGAATAAAAAATGGAGTGCTATACAGATACAGCACTCCATTTTTAATTTTTATGACAAAAAGAGAATTACAGACGTCCGCTAATCGTCACAAATAATTGACGTGGAGCACCAGTCAGCAAGGTCTGGAAAGTGCCAGTTGGATCAGATGTAGTAAAACCATTTGAGCCTATCGTGCTGAAATACTGTTTGTCTAATAAGTTCTCAACATTGACTTGTACAGAGAAGTCTTTCAGACCCATAAAGCTCTTTTGTTTGTAACCCGCAGACAAATTCATGATCACGTAAGAAGGAACCTGTGCATCATTGGTGTAGGTATAGAAACGCTTGTCTGTGAACTTACCGCCAAGTCGGGTAAACCAGACTGGATTCTCATACGACACTTCTGTCTTAAACATAACTTTTGGTGAGTCAACAACTTGCTTGCCTTCGATGTTTACGACTTTTCCGTTGTCCAGATAGTTAGATTTATATTGAGAATTGTTGTACGTCAGCGAGTTAAACCAGGACCAGTCTTTCATCAAAGTCCACATCGCCGCAGCTTCTACACCGCTAGTCTGAACTTTACCGACGTTGACGAAGGTACTTGGGCAACCGACGATCCCTGCACAAGTAGCGACCTGCAACAGGCGGTCATCAAAGTTCGCGTAATAAGCTGCTACAGAGCCAACCAGATTGTCACGCTTAAAGCGATAACCCAAATCAAGTGTAGTAGATGTTTCTGGCTTGATCGTTGCGGAGCTTAAATTAAATGCAGTCTGTGTCTGTGAGAACGGACCATTCACACCGGGCTGGAAAGCACGCATATTTTGAGACAAACTAGTAAATAGCTCATCATTTTTATTCAGCGAATAGCTTAAGCCCAACTGAGGCAAAAAGGTTTTCTTCGCCACAATCTGACCTGCCGCACGTGTACCGATCAGGCTAGTCGAGTCAATCGTGACTTTCGGTGTTTTAAAACCAAAGTTCAGCTTTAACTGATCTGCCATTAAAGACACTGTGTCCTGCGCATAGAACTGTGTCGTCGTCGTTGTAAAGTCTTGCTTGAATCCGGTGCTGGTCGGATTACTTAAGAAATAATTGGTGTCTTGCGGTCCGCTGACATCATAAAAATTTCTGGTCAGAGTATGCAGGCTGCGCTCACCCCAAAAACCAGCGTTCACTGAATGTTGGCCGACATCCCATGTCACATCAGAGATCAATCCATCACGGCTGATTGAATACTCGGTGGTGCGAATAGAAATAGGAATACCGTTGGTAGATGGCGTGTACGGTGTGTACCAGTGGCCTTGACCTTCATTGCTATGATGGTAAACCGTCGTTTTTAAATACGTCGATTCACCTAATTTATTGTCTAAGGTCGCACCAAACAAATAATCTTTACGCAGGCCGCTACCAAGATAATACGCGTCGTCCAGACTATTTACGCCACCGGTAAAGATACCTTTTGCGGCGTTGACGGCACGCTGCCAATCAGGTTGGTAATTGTCCCACTTGTACCCAAGACGCTTAACCATTTCTATGGACATATCTTGATAGTCAGTCTCGCGACGATCAGAATAATTGAAAAAAGCCGTCAGTTTATTCTCGCCAAAAACATGAACCAGTTTTGAATTAAATTGATCTTGATCTTGCGGACCCGCGCCTTTCCATTTGTCTGCACGTTGACGTGTAACGCTGAAATACGCTTTGGTACCAGTGGATAACAAACCGGTATCAACACGGGCAAAGGTGCGGTAGGTGCTGTCACTGCCAACTGTTTGCGCTGCGCTGAAATCCATATCGTTCGTCGGATCCGACGAGAAAAATTGAACTGTGCCACCTAAGTTACTGGTCGATGCTGTACCAACGGCACCCGCGCCTTGAGATAAAGTTACTCGGCCAATATTTTCAGAAGAAATCGCACGGCTGATATGAAGGCCGTTGTTATTGCCGTAGCTCATGTCACCCAATGGCACATTGTCTAAGGTAAATCCCATTTGATTCTGATTGAATCCACGTACGCTGAAACGGGTCGACCATTCATACGCGCCAAAAGGATCGGCGGACTGGAATGACACGCCAGGTAATTTGTCCAATGTCTTTAAAGGGCTTGATCCTGGCAAAACCTTCATCAAATCATCTTTGGTAATGTCTTGTACTTGGCGTGTTTTACCTTGGCCAAAAATTGTGACATTGATTGGCTCATTTTGCGTATCTTGCGCAAATGCGTTGCTTGCAAAAGCTTGCAACAAAATCAGATAAAGAGGCGTGTATCGAAAATTGCGAAAATTGTGTGACACAGTTCTATCCCTTCAGTGGATAAATAGTTGATCTGAATTGGTGTAATGGTGTTCGTGAAGTAGTAGACTAAAATTGACCTCAACGCAGCGCACTGTAGCGCGGTGATATGACGAAAAAATGACACTCGCAACAAATAGGCACCAATCAACTTTTTCACCACAGTTTGATGTTAGTTTGTAGTCTCGTCATTTCAGTGACATAAACTTAGGGTAAAAGAGGCAGTAAAATTAATGCCGGATGCAATGCTGTCGCCGCTAAAAATTTAGCTAAAAATTTAGCTAAAAATGCGCGGCAATGATGTGGCTTAGTGACGCAAAGCAGTAACGAAAGTAGTCCCTAAAATTGAGCCGTCAGATATAAACATGTTGCAGATCCGCTCATAGAAAAAATAGGGAGTATTATTTATTGTCCATATAATCATTGGACAATAAGCCTTATTTATTAAAATAATGGGGGAGTATATTAAAATTCCTGCTTTTTCAATCCTTACAAACAAACTTGTGCTGTTTTGCTCGGACGCCCGTCAGGCAGACATCGGAACTTCATTTCAAAAGGTCTAAAAGATATATATGCTGAAATTTGGCTTAGTTGGATTTATGTTGTTGTCGTGTCTCGCCATCGATGTGAGTGCTGAGGACAATCATATCGATACGATACGCCCTGATGCGCCAGAACTTGCACACTACGGCAAGTTTTCTATCGGGGTGAAGACGTTTAATTTTACTAATCCACACCAGCTGGATATCGTCCATGCCAAGCCGGGATTACCAACACCGTATTACGACCGGCCAGTTACGGTAGAAGTCTGGTATCCAGCAAAGCTAGAGAAAGATCAGCCTAATTCGGGTGATTTACGCGTCATGACACGAGACGGTAAAACAGAAGTGACCTTGCATGGCAAAGCGGTACGCAATGCCGCAGCGGATCGTTCTGGCGGGCCCTATCCTTTACTGATTGTGTCGCATGGCTATCCGGGCAATCGTTTTTTGCTAAGCCACTTAGCAGAAAATTTATCAAGCAAAGGCTATGTTGTTGCGTCGATTGATCATGCTGATAGTACCTATAGCGATCAAGGTGCTTTTGGCAGCACACTATTAAATCGTTCACTGGATCAGTTGTTCGTACTTAATGCGATGGCAAAACTCAACAATGATTCGACCGATTCTCTCAAAGGCATGATCAATGCGGATATGACTGGATTGATCGGTTATTCCATGGGTGGGTATGGCGCGCTGAACACCATTGGTGCCGGGGTTACGGCTGCGAGTGTCGGTTTTTCATGGGGTACACCGAACGGTGCTTTAGCGGTGCGTCAATCGGGTAACGCCGACTATGTCGCCTCAATTGATACTCGCATTAAAGCGGCAGTGGTATTTGCCCCCTGGGGATGGAATGCCGGTTTCTGGGATGCATCAGGATTAGCGGGGATCAAAATCCCAGTATTTTTTGTTGCAGGTAGCGCAGATGATGTGTCTGGTTATTCGCCGGGGGTAAGAAATATTTTTGAGGCCAGCGTCAATGCGCCACGTTATTTGCTCACCTATGAAAACGCTAACCACAATGCAGGTGCACCTATACCTGCCCCTAAAGAAACCTGGTTGCCGGTCCCTAATCTTAAAGTTATTCCGGCCGAACATTATATCGACGCAGTATGGGATAACACCCGGATGAATAATATTGCGCAGCATTTTAGTACGGTTTTTTTAGGTAAATATTTGAAAAAAGAATCCGCTATGGATTCCTACCTGAGCTTGGTAGAGAACGCTAAAGACGGCAAATGGTCAGCTGAACCTAACGGCACGTTTAAAAGTGATCACACTTATTGGAAAGGTTTTCCGGCCCGCAGCGCGGTTGGTCTGCGCCTTGAACAACGTGCGCCAGCTGCCACCAAATAGTCCTCACACAAGCGTCTTAGTGCTGAAGTGCAGGGCACAACTTTAGGATTGCTTGACTCAACTCATTTGTACTGTATTGGAAAAAATTTGAATCCCTGGCTCTTACTCATGTTGACCATTTTGAGCGAAGTCATCGCGACGATTAATTTACGTCTGTCAGATGGTTTTACCAAAATTATTCCATCCTCGATTGTGGTGGTTGGCTATGGATTGGCATTTTGGGGATTGTCAGTTGTCATGCGTCGTTTAGAAATCGGCATAGCCTATGCCGTCTGGTCGGGAGTAGGGACGGTAGCTACGTCCATTTTAGGTGTGTTCTTGTTTAATGAGGGTGTCAGCATACCCAAAATCATCGGCATACTACTGATCATTGCTGGCGTCGTATTGCTGCATTCCAGCACGAATACTTAGACATCGCATTAATAACCTGTTGATCTTAGTGTTCAATGTTGACGCAACAAGACACGAGTTCACTCACAGATTGATAAAAAACCTTTTGGTCATCAGAGGGTCATATCTGTATGAAAAAATATTGGGTTATTTGCCGCTCTCTAGGGAAACATCCATGTATTTTGCCAATGTATTGACCGCCCGAAAAATATCGTTCGTCCTCGCTGCTGTCGCAATGTCTCTTTCTCAGACAGGTATCGCCGCAGAAAAGCTCCGCTTATTAACTTGGGCGGATTACGCTCCCAAAGAAATTACCGAGCAATTTACCAAAGAAACTGGCATCGTCGTCGAAGTCACTATCTCTAATAATGAGGAAATGATTTCGAAGTTACGTGCCACAGGTGGTGCCGGTTTTGATCTTGCTCAGCCAAGTCAGGACAGGATCATCGGACCACTTTCTGAGTTCGGCATGTATAAGCCGCTTGATCTCACAAAAATAAAAACAGATCGTTTTTTACCAGAAATGTTTGAGGCCTCAAAAAAGGTCACGACGTATCAAGGTAAATCCTATGGCGTACCATTTTTCTGGGGAACAGATGGATTAGTCGTAGCAACCAACAAAGCAAAAATTGTAGACTACCTCGATTTATGCCGTCCTGAATATAGCGGAAAAGTCGCAGTACGATTAAAACGCCCGAGTCTGATTGCAGTTGCGTTTTCGATGGGACAGGACCCGTTTAAGGCGTACGGAAACCCTAAACAATATGAACAAATCATGCAGGCAGCAGGCGAAAAAATGATGGCATGTAAGAAGAATTATAAATATTTTTGGGAAAGCAAAGATCAGTTATTAAATGATTTACGTAGCGGCGAATTGGTTGCCGCACAGATGTGGGACAGCGGCGGATGGAAATTGAATCGCGAATTACCTGCACTTAAATTCATTGCGCCAAAGTCAGGCGCGTTGGGCTGGATTGACGCCTATGCTATTCCTGCGAAGGGCAAAAATGATGCTGCGGCCTACGCATGGATTAATTTTGTCACCCGCCCAGAAATCGCAGCACGCATGGCGCAAATTTCAGGCAGTTTTACTGCGGTAAAAGGGGCTGATAGTTTTATGGATGCCAAGATGAAATCACAATTGAATGACTCATTTTCGCCTGATGCATTTAAAAACATCAAATGGTATCCCGCTATTCCCGCCGGCTTGGAAGAAATCGACGGAAAAATCCTTGATCGTATTAAAGCGAGTTCCTAATCGATTTTTTTCTAACCTGGCAGCTCACTTTTGCAAGAGTACATGAGTCATATTTCTAATAAAAAAATCGATTTAGCGGTCTGTAACGTCACTAAACAATATACGTATCAAAACCAGTTATTTACCGCAGTTGATAACGTATCTCTTGAAGTTCCGAAGGGGAGTTTCTGTTCCATATTAGGACCTTCCGGCTGTGGAAAAACTACCTTGCTTCGTATGATTGCTGGATTTATTCAGCCAAATCAGGGGGATATTCTCATTGGTGGAAAAAGCATGCTGCAGCTTGCTCCCAATGCTCGTCCAGTGAACATGATTTTTCAGCACCTGGCTTTATTTCCCATGATGACGGTGGGTGAGAATGTCGCCTACGGATTGGAACGACGCTCTATCAAGCGAGCAGAGATCAAACAAAAAGTCGCCGATATGTTACGCCGGGTTGGCTTGCCTGATGCGTCGGATAAGCGCATCGACCAGCTTTCTGGTGGACAAAAACAGAGGGTTGCGATTGCACGCTCGCTAATTCTCGATCCTACCTTGCTATTACTTGACGAGCCATTAGGCGCGCTTGACCTTAAGTTACGCGAACACATGAAGTTGGAGTTAAAGCAGTTGCAAGCAGAAATTGGCACCACATTTATCTACATCACCCATGATCAGTCTGAGGCATTAGTCATGTCCGATTTTGTTGGCGTGATGAATAAAGGGAAGTTTGAACAGCTGGGATCGCCACAAGATTTGTATTATCGGCCGCAAACCGCGTTCGTCGCCAGCTTTGTGGGTAATAGCAATCAGTTGTCAGGTCATGTCGCTGTCGCGAACGATAAGCTACTTGAAATAAAGATAGATAAAAATACCTTTATTCGTTCTGCTAACGTACAAAAATTAAATGACGGTATAGCTGCCTCACTATTTATTCGGCCTGAAAACATCAGTATGTCTTTGACGCGGCCAACGGATATCGTTAGTGACAATCAATTGGCAGGAAAAATCGGCAATGTTTTATTTGACGGCGCTAATTCATCGGTTGAAGTCAAGATCGCGCACACCGATTTGTCCGTTAAGGTAGCGATGCCTCACACCGGGTTAAGTAATGCATTCCAGTCTGGTACGCATGTTTATTTGAGCTTTAATGCCGAGCATGTGCATGCATTTGCTATCGATGCGACTCAGCACGGAAAACATTAAACAGCCAATGATGAAAACCAATAATTCGCCCGTATTGCTCTGGGTTCTATTGGCACCAGCAGTAATCTGGTTGTCGATGCTGATTATATTTCCCCACCTGGAGATGCTGTTTCTCTCTTTGCAAACACGCGCCGGACCACAGGCATTTCATTTCAGCTTAAAGCAATACCAGACGTTTATAGATGAGCCTTTGTATTGGTATACCTTTCTGCGTACGGCACTGATGTCGTTATCTGCAACCGTGATTACTTTGGTACTGACATTTCCTGTCGCCTGGTATATCGCAAAAATAGCCGCTGGACGATCAAAGTTATTTTTAATGACGGTCATCGTTTTGCCATTTTGGGTCAGCGAAATGGTAAGAACACTGGGGTGGATGATTCTTCTGCGCAGCAATGGTGTTATTCCCCAAGTGCTGTATCGGCTAGGTCTGACAGATCATCCTGTTGACCTTTTGTATAGCGATGGAACAGTCATGCTCGGCTTGGTCTATTCATCCTTACTCTTTATGTTGATCCCATTGGTCAATGCCTTAGAAACATTGGATAACAGCTTGGTAGAGGCGGCATACGATCTGGGCGGAAGCCGTCTTAATATTTTGCGGCAGATACTCATACCGCACGCCGCCCCTGGGATTGCTGCCGGATGCATCATGGTATTTATGCTGACCTTGGGTAATTATTTAACACCCGTGCTGTTGGGCGGCAAAAATTCTATGTGGTTCACAGAGCAGATTTATACGCAGTTCATTACCCGTTTTAATTGGGAGCAGGGTGCCGCACTGGCTTTTATTCTCTTAGGATTGTCCAGCTGTTTTGTCTGGTTGGGCCTGAAATTGAGCGGCCAATCATTTGATGAAGTAATGAGGCGTTCATGATCCCCAGTATTCGACAATCGCGTTTCACGCAATTCATCAGAAGCAGTTACCTGGTTTATTTTTTCATTTTTCTGTTCCTGCCTTTATCCATTGTTGCGGTCTTTTCGTTTAATGATGCTCCTTACCCTTTGCCACCTTGGAAAGGTTTTACCTGGGACTGGTTTTTTGCCAACGGAACAGGCGAGAGAACAGGTTTATTTTTTGACCAGGAGATTTTGGATAGCCTAATCAATAGCGGCAAGGTGGCTTTGGGCGTGACATTTTTTAGTGTTCTTGTGGGCACGGGAAATGCATTTTTACTGGAGCGATTCCGATTTCGCGGGCAACAATTGCTATCGCAGATGATGTTGATCCCGCTGGTTATTCCTGGTGTCATTTTAGGAATTTCTATTTTGTCGCTGATGAGCAAACTCGCTCAGTTTGCTGATGATGTATTTGGATGGGAGCTAGATTTTTTAAGGCCCGGTTTGTTTCTGGTCGCGTTAGGGCAATTCTCTTATATCGTCGCCATCGCAACACTGACGATCAGCGCCCGCTTAAAGCGTCTGGATATGAGCCTGGAAGAAGCTGCAATGAACTTAGGTGCCAACAAACGCGCCATCTTTTTAACCATCACGCTACCCTATTTAAAACCAGCGATTTGGGGCGCTGTACTGATGTCATTCCTACTGTCTTTTGAAAACTTCAATACGACGTACATGCTTGCCGGAAGTGACGCACCGCTCACTGTCTTAATGTATGGACGAATGAAGGAGGGCGCAACTCCGGTAGTCAATGCCATTAGCCTGATGATGATGTTGCTGTCTGGTGTCGTTGCAATGACACTATATTTTGGTGGAAGGAAGAAAACCTGACCGCCCTAACGGCGTATCAAGGGCAAATGAGAAGGCTAAGCAACGATAAAATCTCCTGAGATCGCAATGCTCCTCGTATCAAATAATAATGCGATCTAAGCAATGCCCATAAATATACTCCATCCCAGTAATTTTAGTCGTCCATATATTCATTGGATATCAAGGTAGGCGGATTCAGCTACGAAGAGCAACGGGAGGTAAGTTTTAGTGGGAGTATATCCAAATTATAAAAAACCTCAAACGGCGTTCGATAGCCGAGGCA
>NZ_JBEONP010000022.1:0-77961 GCF_040544435.1 Undibacterium sp. GrIS 1.2 | reverse complement strand
GTCATGCCAAAGTTGCTGCCTGACCAGGCGCTGGCAACCCGGATCCAGGCGGAGCTTTTTTCATCATAGCGGCCAATGCGATCCCAGTGGAACTGCACGCGTACCCTGCCGTATTCGTCAGTGTGAATTTCTTCTCCGGCAGGACCGGTGACTAAGGCAGTTTGCAGGCCATCAATTTTGGGTTCAGTGCTGTTGTAGCCGCGCCCTGGGCGGTAGGGAACGATTTTACGGATGCAGCTGAGGTGGTTTTGATAATGCGATGGGGTACCGGTGTCCATCTGGTAGTTATTGGTGGCGCTGTGGCGTACTTCTAGGATGAGGAAGGTGTCGGCATTGTCATCACTGCCAAGGACTTCGGTATCGAAGTGGTGGGTGAGTCGGAACCAGCGTCCTGGTTGGGCGGTACGGTCATTACCAGTGGCTTCAAAGTGTTTGCCGCTAGCTTCGATTTCTTCCATCCGCAGGCGTGACTGTTGACTGCCATCGGCAGCGCTGTTGAAGCCATAGCTACCGCTGTATTCGTAGACTTCGAGATCGAGTACATCGCCTTGCTGGTTGCTGGTGGGCAAGCTGGCGTGTTGGGGGGTGGGATTTTTAAAGTCAAAACTGGTGAGTACGACACTACCTGGGACGATGCGTCTTACCGGGGTCCAGTCACCAATGGCGTCGTCTTCTTGTGAGCCTGCGGCGCGTTGGAAGGGGATTTCTGCGGCGAAGCCGTCAATGGGGGCGGCTTGTGTGGAGTCGTCTGCGAGGATGAGGGTGTGGCCATCGGCGCGGTGTTCGTACCAGTAGTACCAGCCTTGTTGTTCCCAGCGACGATGCAAGTAGTTGTAGTCGGTTTCGTCAAACTGCATGGCGTCTGTAAAGGCGGGGTCATTGCTGATGCGTAGTTCGCTGTCTCTGACCGGGTAGTCGCCGAAGATGTCTTCGGTTTGGTCTAGGAGCGTTTTACCGTGAAAGAGGTAGTTGTCACGACGTAAGCGGGTGTAGGCTAACCAGGGTAGCAACACCATCTCGTAATAGACATTGCCGCCATCGGCTTTGACTAGGCGAAACTCGAACACATATCCATTAAAAAACCGTTGACTGCCATCTTCTCGGATAAGCTCTACCGTGACCATCTTGCCTTGGATGTCTTTGAGCGCAATGGTGGCGTCATTGGAAATGACTTCGACGGTATATTTAAAATCGCGTGAGACCGCTTCTGTTGCCTCTAGCCGATTGACGACCATGAGCGCCTTGGGGCCATCGTTTTTAGGAAAGGAGAGACGCAGGAGGCGATTGGTTTGACGACTTCCGAAGATCGTGTTGAGAGCGGCGTCTAAGGTGGGAGTCATCAGGGACTTTCTGAGCTTGGTTTAACGATGGTCAGTATCGGGGCGGGGCGAGCGGCGAACAATTAAGAATGAGTTAACTACTTCGATTTAATTGACAAATAAATAAGTTATTATTTTAATACTTAATTATTTATTTGTCTATCGTTTGTTGGTGTAATTTTTTTAGGGTGTCTGGGTAAGACGCCATCCAGGTAATAAATGGCGTCCTACTCTCCAACTTAGTCAACAAGTCAAACACAAACTGACTCATTGGTGACGTTAAACCGATTGCGTGTCAAACAGCGTTCAAGAATGTGGCAGTCATTGATCTGTGAACCAGGATAATAATTTCACAAGAAATTGCTCAAAAGTAGCCGTATGCAAGCCGACGTTGTATCACTGGAAGAATCAATTACTTGGTCGTGAGGCCCCCACATCCATGAAAGCACCTATCGATTCAGAACGAGTTCCAGACAAGGCAGAACTGACAGACCTACAAAAGCAAGTCGATTCGCTTCAACGGGACATCCGGCGATTACAACTGGAACATGATCTATTAAAGAAGGCCAATGAACTGTTAAAAAAAAGGACTGGGCGTCGCCCCGCAGCGCCTGAGTAGCAGGGAGAAGACACTGCTGGTTGACGCCCTAAAGCACACCTATGCGCTCTCGGAGCTATTTGCAGAACTTGGCCTACCTCGTAGCGCCACCTTTTATCATCGGGTCCAACTGAGGGGCGCTGACAAGTATGCTGATGTGCGTGTTGCCATCACCGACATCTTCCAGAGCAATCACCAGCGTTACGGTTACAGGCGAATGCGTGCATCACTTGGCCTGCGCCAGATGTTTATCTCTGAGAAAGTCGTACAACGTTTGATTAAGCAGGAACATTGGGGCGTCACCGCTAACAGAAGGCGTCGGTATGGATCTTAACTGGGAGAAATCAGTCCAGCGCCAGAGAATCTCATCAACCGGGACTTCCAGGCTGCTACCCCAAATGAGAAATGGCTGACCGATATCACGGAGTTCCAGATCCCGGCTGGGAAAGTGTATCGATCGCCCATGATCGATTGCTTTGATGGCTTGGTTATCAGTTGGACTATCTGCACCCGTCCGGATGCCAATCTGGTGAACACGATGTTAGATGCAGCCATCGAGCGGGTAGCCAACGGCGGAGACCGGCCTGTCGTTCACTCTGGTCGTGGTGCCCACTATCGCTGGCCTGGTTGGCTCTCACGGATACACAACGCAAAGCTGATTCGTTCGATGTCGCGCAAAGGATGCTCACCTGACAATGCCGCCTGTGAGGGCTTCTTCGGACGGCTGAAGACTGAAATGTTCTATCCGCGCGATTGGCGTTCGACCACAATTGCACAATTCATTGAAGCGCTTGATACCTATATTCGCTGGTACAACGAAAAACGTATTAAGATGTCTCTTGGTTATCTCAGCCCGATCGAATACCGAGAGCGCCTAGGTTTAACAACGTAAATCAGTCCAATAAAATATCCGCCCCCCGTACCAGTGCGCCGGTTAACATAAATTTGTTGTCATGAGGTTTCACAACTGCCACAACCAATTTCCGGTATTTTTGTGGTCGGTTGAGCGTGCTGAACTAGATCGTTCCAGAACGTAACGGGATAACTTCAGCACCAACGCGCAGTTTGTCTAAATAATCTGCCCAACGTTGCATCATCTCCCGTCTTGCTGGTAAATGTGCAGTACGATTATAGGCGCGGCCATTTGGATCTTTAACTGCATGTGCTAACTGATGTTCAATTAGATCAACGCGCTCTCCTAGCACCTCATCCATGATAGTGCGTGCCATTGCTCGAAACCCGTGCCCTGTCATTACTTCCTTGCTGTAACCCATACTACGCAATGCGGCATTGATAGTGTTCTCACTCATGGAGCGTTCACTGGTGCGAATGCTGGGAAATACAAACTTACCATGACCAGTAATACGGTGTAATTCACGCAATATTGCTAACGACTGTAATGATAATGGCACCATGTGCTGGGTTTTCATTTTCATTTTTTCGGCGGGTATGCGCCATTCCGCAGCATCAAGATCAAATTCCACCCATTCTGCCGCACGGGGTTCCCCAGGTCGTACAAATAACAAGGGAGATAATTTTAATGCAGCTGTGGCGTAGGGGTGTCCGCTGTAGCCGTGAATTGATCGCATCAAGTCAGCTGCCTGCTTGGGTTCGGTAATGGCCGCATAGTTTGTTTTGGGAACAGAAGCCAAAGCGCCCTTTAAGTCCGAAGTTACATCGCGCTCTGCCGATCCAGTTGCAACGGCATATCTGAACACTTGACCACATATTTGTTTTATTCGATGCGCTGTCTCAATGGCACCTCGCGCCTCCATTTTTTGTACGGCTGCCAGTACATCACGCGGTCCAATCTCAATAATAGGTTTGCTGCCAATGTAAGGAAAAATATCTTTTTCCAACCAAGTGGTTAATTTTCCTTGAGTACTTTCGACGCGATTTGTTGCTGTTTTTTTAAGCCATGTCCGTGCGACAGCCTCAAAGGTATTTGCGGCTGAATCTGCACGCGCTTGTTTATCGTCCCGTTTGGCTTGTGCAGGATCAATGCCGTCAGCTATCAACTCCCTTGCAGCTTCACGTCGCTTTCTCGCTTTGGCAAGAGAAACCGCTGGATATACGCCTAACGCTAATGTTTTTTGCTTGTCGTTGAATCGGTAATTTAATCGCCAATATTTTCCCGAACTCTTAACCAGCAAAAAAAGTCCTTGCCCATCGGTGAATTTGTTGCCTGCAGGCTTACCGTCATGTTTTGCTTGCCGAATAAATGTGTCTGTTAATGCCATACCGCACCCCATTTGTTGGTACCTGAGTTTCTGCTTTTTATAAGTACCAACAGAAGTACCATGATTTTGTTGGTATCTGATAATACTGTAATGGATTGGGTTGGACAAGAATTAGTCTGAGCAGCTATAGAGCAGGCTGATTTTTGGACTTGATAACATTGGGTTAGACAGTGCAGTGGTGCGACCGACAGGAATCGAACCTGTATCGCCAGCTTCGGAGGCTAGCATCCTATCCGTTGGAAGACGGTCACGTGCACAAATATTTGCAGAGCGCTATTGTAGCCGTTAGGGTTTCAATATGTATAAAAGAAAGTGATTTAATTTAATCTGGAGAGAAATTAAATACTATTGATCCATGCAAACTCATTATCAATAAGATCAGCAGCTTCGCCTTAAACTTTGATCTTACGTCAGATATCACAAGGCAACGTTGGTGCCAAAGGGTCTAGGTTTCCCTGTAATTTTCGGTACGATCCAGAGGTCATTCCCGTCCAACACTTAAACGCACGGATGAATGAATTGCCGTCGTGAAATCCCAATAGATAGACAATTTCGTTCGGCGAGATGGTTGAGCGGGCGAGGTAATGTTGCGCTAGTTCTTGGCGCGTTTCTGTCAGCACTTCCTGATAGCTCACCGACTCGTCGCTGAGATGTCTTTGTAACGTACGCTTGCTCATCGCCAGCCGGCTGGCGGTATCCTCAATTGCACTTAATCCGCTTGGCAGCATCTCCAGCAGAGCGCTTTTGACTCGCTGTCGCACACTGGATGACTTATCCAAATCAGAATGCCTGCGCCTCAAACCCGGCTCAAAAAATAACCACATGGCATCGTTCTCGGTCAAAAACGGACGGCTAGCATCCCGGGCAGAAAATACAATGTGGTTGACGTCAGCTTGTCGTATTGGCCGCCCGAAATATACTTCGTATGGGGCGCTGCGCTCGGGCAATTGCGTCAGCAGATTCCTCCAGCGCGCGCCACAAATTAAAATATTGGGCAAGCGTTACGCTAGCGTCCTTGCATGCAAACAAGTCGCCCGGCAATTCCGCACGCTTCAGAACTTCAACAGGATTGAGTCCCATATCGGCAATCAACAACCTCCACGTTGGCTGGACGATGAACTGAGTGGCGTATTTCATCTTGGTGTTCTAATTTGCTCGCAGAATGCCGCTGCTTGGGTGGCTTGATGAAGATTCATCAAGTTTAATAGAGGCTCCAAAAGAATCTTCATCCAAGCTATTTCAAAAACCCATCTGAGCCTTAAGCCCGCCGATAAAGGTATCGTCGTCCTGTGTCTTACGACCCGCGATCATTTGCCGTGCGTCTTCACCCGCAGTGTAGCGAAGCTGGCTGCTGCCATCGGTGACTGCGCTATAAATAACATCAGCGACGACCTCAGGTGCCGAGGCATGTTGGGCAGACGGAGCAAAAGAATCGAACAGGCGTTTTACGGTGGGTTGATATTCAGCTAAGGACTCGTCGTTGTGGAAATCAAATGAGCGGCCACCAAAGTCCGTTTTGATCACGCGGGGTTCAACGATCTTCATCTTGACGCCAAAACATTCCAACTCGTAATGCAAAGCTTCGGACAAACCCTCAACGGCGAATTTGGTGCCGTGGTAAAGGGTGCCCAGCGGAAATGTCATCTTACCGCCGATGGACGAGATATTGACAATGGTGCCAGATCGCCTGCTGCGCATGTGAGGCAGTATCGCGGTGGTCACTGCCAGCAGACCAATTACATTGGTGTCGAACTGGCGCCGAATACTATCCATATCAAACGCCTCAAGCGGTCCATAGGCTCCTTAGCCAGCATTACTCAGCAGAACATCAATCTGTCCGAAACCTTGAATCCCGCCTGAAACTGCTTGCTCTACCGACGCGCTGTCTAGCACGTCCAGTTGCGTGACCAGCACGTTCTCAAGGGCAGATAGCTCCTTCTCATGCTAGGGATGTCGCATGGTCGCGATGATATTCCAGCCTTTGGCCTGAAAGTGCTTCGCAGTTGCCTTACCAATCCCACTGCTCGCACCGGTAATTAAAATGGTCTTGTTTATGTCAATTTTCTCCAAAAAATTCCGTTCGGTTTCGTCTTGTTTCGTCCTGCTTCTTCCTGCTTAGCTCTGTGAACGGTGGAAAAAATTATTGCATGGCGATGCGGCTGGCACACTAGCTATTGACGCCAATGTACAAGCAGATCGTGCCAAAGTGTGCCATTTCGTGCCATTTATGCTTGGAATAGGGTTCGTATTCAGCTTCGTACCCAACTCTGCATTAAAACTTAATTACGTCTTTGTCCCAATGCTTTTTCAATTTTTTGATCGGTTTTGTATTGGCTCAGCGCATACACGGCCCAGATGGTTGCCGGAATCCAGCCAAGAATCGTGATTTGTAAAATCAAACAAATGATGCCCGCAACAGGACGACCAATCGTGAAGAAAGTTAACCAAGGAAATATCAAAGCAATGAGTAAGCGCATTCAGGTACCTTCAAATCAGTAGATTAATAAAACAGGCTGGGTAAATTTAGAACTCGTCTTCTCTGCGGCCATCCACATTGGCTATCAACAAGAGTTTCGACAAAGTTATTCAAACGCTACCATAGTTTAATTACAGGACTTACGCAAATTATCAGCAATCCATTATGGATGAATATAATATACTCCCACTATGTATATTTAATTGTCCAGGTAATTGCTGGTCTATGTAGCGATTTTTAGATAAAAGCAGGGGAGTATAGCTAAATAATTTTTACAAATATTAGAACTTACACAAAAATCTGCCCCCCCTCACTAAGGTGACACCGAGGCAGAGAGAGAAAACAAGAGAATAGCGAATCAACACTTTTCCCTGCCTTGATTGTTGCTTTGTTTCTCCGAACTTCTGTGTCATTGGGGTTTGAAGCTTTTTCATCCAGTTTCAATGACAATGGCAGCAAATTTATTGAGATTGGGTTTGCTGTCTCGTGATTTTTATGCGCCTATGAACGGGTTCTTGTGGGTTTCTGGTCATTAATGCGTGGGTTTTTCATTCCAAACCGCAAGCTTTCACCTATAATCACAGGTTTGATGAGCTTAGCAACACAATAAGCTCGTTTGCAGCGCCCAGATTCAACTATAAATAAATTGCCACGAGGACTCCATGAGCAACGCACACGACCCGCACGACGACCACGAATCAGCGATCAAGACTCCAAAACAACTGATAGTTGCGATTGCTGCCAGCTTTCTGGTACCCATCATCATCATCGTTCTGCTAGTCAAATTTGTGACCACCGATAGCAAAATCGGTACAGGTTCTGATGCACAAACACCAGAAGCCATTGCCGCTCGTATCAGCCCAATCGCTGATGAAGGCTTCACATTCAAAGACGCTAACGCACCTAAAGTATTGCAATCCGGCGAGGTTGTCTATAAAGCAGTGTGCTCTGCCTGCCACGATACCGGTGCTGCGGGTTCACCAAAATTTGGCGACGCAGGTGCGTGGTCTGCACGTATTTCTCAAGGTTACGATACGTTGGTATCACACGCGATTGCAGGTATCCGCGGTATGCCAGCCAAAGGCGGCAATCCTGATCTGGACGATGTTGAAGTTGCCCGCGCTGTAGTTCACATGGCAAATGCCGGTGGTGCCAAGTTTAAGGAACCTGAAGTGAAAGTCGCTGCCGCTGCAGCAGCTTCTGCAGAGGCATCTGCTAAATAAACTGTAGTTGCACATCATCTAAAAGCCAGTCTCATGACTGGCTTTTTTCATACATCTTCACTAAGATTATTTGTTAATTTTACAATTAACATATTACAATTCTGATCTCACGCAAGAAGACGTTCTTGCATTTTTTTGATCCATCTTTTTGATCCGATCCGGACTTCCAGTGAAAAAAACTTTTGCCCTTGCCACTATGGCAGCCACTCTGCTGTGTGCATTTCCTATTCACGCAGATGAAAAACCAGCCACCGTCGCTCCTATAGCTGTAAAACCCCAAGCTGCGCCATCCAACCTGACAAAAAACCTTCCCGACTCTGCAATGTGGCAAGTGTTTGAGGCAGTTACCACTGAATTGCGCAGCCTGCGCCCGCAACATCTCCCTGCAAGCGCCTTGGTGAGTAAATACAATGCCTTCGATTTTTCGCCATCGACTAAACAAAAATTATTCAAAGTATTTGGTACAGAAAAACCGGTACATATAGATGCCAAGTTACGTGCAGACGGAAAAATTGATCTGTCCGTGCTGGTCGATGCCTTGAACTACGCTGATCCAGTAATGAACTCCACTTTTCAGTGGGCGCCGATTACAAGTAACAGTAGTTTCGATGATAGCTTTCGCCAAGTCGACATTACCGCAAATATGCCTTGGTTCAGCATCGCAGATAAAGGTGGTTTGACGGTCAGGGCTGACGACATCAGCTACCAGGGCGCGCAATCCGTCAGCACACATGGCGGCTGGCTGGGTAAGGCTAGCGTCAAAATCGCGACGATCGATGTTAGCGACGCAACTAACGCTGTACACGGCGCAGCAAAAGACTTTACTGCCACATTTGATATTCAACAGCGTGAGAAATTTGTTGATATCGACTATCAGCTGGCTCTGCAGTCAGTCAAATGGGATAAAGATGAAATTGGTCCTATCCGCTTTGGGATCAAGCTGAATAATCTGGACGAACTCACCATGTCTAACCTGAAAAAGGACATGGAAAAATTAGAAACACGTAAATTACCAGATGCTAAACGCAACGCTGAAGTCATGGCAGCGATGAAAAAAGCGGGTTCAAAAATCATCACTCCGCTGAGCTCTTTGGATATCCAGGAATTATCAGTGGTGTATCACGGCTTTAAAGCCTTAGTGACCGGAAAAGTCAGTTTGAATAATACGAAACAAGCTGATTTTTCCTCTTTCGAGAAGCTCAAAGATAAGCTGGTAGCGCACTTTGATATGGAAATGCCGATGGGACTGGCCGAAGAGATTTCTAAGCTCGTTGCCCGCAGGTCTCTTGAGCAAAAAGCAGAAAAAGGCCAGGTCGTAAGCGAAGATGCCGTCAATCAGACTGCGAACTTACTGTTGACTCAGACCATAGAAAATTTGCGCGCGCAAAAATTGATTGTTGTGGACGATCAGACTCTGCGCAGCAAAATCGATTTTGCTGATGGCAAATTGCTGGTCAACGGCAATCCGGTGTTTTCACCATCGCCAAAAGCTAGTACAAAAAAATAAGCTGTCAGTTTCTGCATTGGTTTTAAAAATAGCGCGTGATCATCAAGGGAGACCGGCTTGATCAACGCGCTGTTTTTTTATCAGTATTACACTATCAGCATTGCCCGGAAATCGTTGACATTTGTCAGCGTTGGCCCGCTCACAATTAAATCGCCTAAAGCGGAAAAAAATCCATAGCCGTCATTGTCATCCAAGAGTACCGCAGGCCGCAGCCCTAAGCCTTGTGCGCGCTGTATCGTATCTGGTGTGCAGATCGCTCCGGCATTATCTTCCGAGCCGTCAATGCCATCGGTGTCACATGCCAGCGCATAAATCCCGGGGTGTCCGTCCAGCGTTTTTACCAGGCTGAGTAAAAATTCTGCATTGCGCCCGCCGCGCCCTTTACCACGCACAGTGACGGTCGTCTCACCACCTGACAAGATCACACAGGGTTTGCTGAATGGTTGATCTTTGTTTGCAATCTGTTTTGCCAGCGCTGCATGCATCATGCCAATATCGCGTGCTTCGCCTTCTATTCCATCAGACAAAATATAGGCATTAATCCCAGCAGCACGCGCTGCGCTTGCTGCGGCATCCAATGCATGTTGGGCGGTGGCGATGATGTGATGCTGATGTTGTTGAAAAATGGGATTGTCCGGTTTTGGCGTCTCACCTGCACCAGATAACAAATGCTGCTCGATATTTGCCGGAATAGTGATCGCGTATTTGCGCAAAATGGCTAATGATTGCTCGCAGGTGGTCGCGTCTGGCAAGGTCGGGCCGCTGGCAATCACACCAGCTTCGTCACCCGGAACATCGGATATCAGTAGCGTCACCACTTTTGCTGGTGCGCAAGCCAATCCCAGCCGACCACCTTTGATCGCAGACAAATGCTTACGGACGCAGTTCATCTCACCGATGCTCGCGCCGCTTTTCAGCAGTGCTTTATTGATTGCCTGCTTTTGCTCCAGCGTGATACTAGCGGCTGGTAGCGCGAGCAAAGATGATCCGCCGCCAGAGATCAGACATAGCACCAGATCATCTGCTGTTAATCCCTGCACCATTTGCAATATACGAGCGGCAGCTTGCTGACCTGCAGCGTCTGGTACCGGATGTGCTGCCTCGATTACTTCGATTTTTTTGCAGGTTGCACCATGCCCATATCGGGTTACTACAAGGCCGGTGAGTTGATCCGTATTTCCTCGCCAATGTTGCTCAACCACCTTGGCCATGGCTGCTGCACCTTTACCCGCACCGATCACAATCGTGCGTCCTTTGGGTGGTGGCGGCAGAAAAGCTGGCAGACATTTCTCTGCACTGACGGCATCTACCGCAGTCTGATACAAGGAACGTAAAAAAGCGTGCGGATCGGAGATTGTCATCACAGGTCTTTAAAAAATGAGATTAACAGGGCTTACTCACAATTGTCCCAGCAAGGAGCCGCACCAGAACTAGGGCAGTTTTGCGTAAGTCCTAATTAAAGTAGGATAGCGCTTTTAACCCTTTGCACAATACAACGATGATAAACCAGAGTAATTACGATTTTAGTTCCGTCCATCATGCCATGCAGCGCTATGTTGATAAAGAGATTCTGGCGGGCGTGTCCACTGCGGTGCTGGTCGGGCGCGACCTGGTCGATGTGCATTGTGCTGGCTGGGCAGACAAAGAGAACGGTATCGCTTTGCGTGAAGATCATTTATTCCGTATTTTTTCTAATAGCAAACTGGTGACTTCGATTACGGTTTTACAGTTGATGGAAGCGGGAAAACTGCAGCTCGACGACCCGATTGAGCAGTACTTACCGCAACTGGCCAAGCGCCGCGTACTCAAACCCGGCGCGACCAGTTTGGATGATACCGAACCCGCCCGGTCTTCTATCACCATCCGCCAGTTACTGACACATACCTCGGGCTTGAGTTATGGCCTGCTGGATCACGGCAGCATGATTTACAAAGCGTATGTAGAACGCAAAGTATTGAATGCGGCCGCGCCTTTATCCACCCTGATTGATGTGCTGGAAGAGCTGCCGTTGACCTTCCATCCTGGCACACAATGGGAATATTCGATTGCTACGGATGTCTTGTCGCGCCTGGTCGAAGTCGTCAGTGGAGTCCCTTTTGATGTGTATTTGAAGGCGCATATTTTTGATCCGCTTGGCATGCATGACACCAGTTTTTGGGTCACCGGCGAGAAGCAGACTCGGCTAACGGCGTATTACGCTGGCAGCGATCCCAGTAATATTCTGCAACGTGGACTGAAGCGGCTGGAAAAATCTCCCTACCCCGGTGCTTTCGTCACGCCGGTGCCGCGTTTGTCTGGCGGCGGCGGTCTGGTGTCCAGCTTGCACGACATGATCGCGCTGCTGCGCGGATTGCTGCCTGGTGGTTTTCAGCTACTACAACCCGAGACCATCGCCCTGATGATGCGCAATCATTTACCAGACGGTACGGGCATCGCTTTTCCGGGTGTGGGTAACATCCCGGGCAAAGGTTTCGGGCTGGGTGGTGCCGTGACCTTGGTGCCATCGTCCATCGATCCATCGGCCTCTACCGGTGAATTTGAGTGGGGCGGCATCGCGGGAACGCATTGGTGGATTTCCCCCAAGAACAACCTGGCTGGCGTGCTGATGGCGCAAAAGCAGATGAGCTTCTGGCATCCGTTTTCATTTGAATTCAAACGCCTGGCGTATCAGGCGGTTGGTGCGGTTTAGATTGGCGGTTTTTGCTGATATCGTCGAGGTGCATGGAAAGTCAGGAAAAGCCGCCTTTCCATGCCCCGAGGTTAAACATATACTAGGATGGAGTAATTTTTAACGTCCAATCATTCTCTGGACAATTAAGTTAATTATTGATGATACTCCCCTTATTTTGACATTTAATGGGGAGTTTTTCTGTATTTGTTTAATTTGTTTAGGCTGCGATGTTGAGATGGGCAGGGGGATTGATTGCCGCATCTTGCCTTAATGACACGTCGTCTTTGACTTTCGCTATCCCAAACAAAGGCCGTAACAGCGCAACCCGACGTACTATTTCAAAGATCCCAAAGCTGATCGTCAAGGTGAGTAAAATCAAAATCGGACCTTCGATCGCTGGCGTGAGTTTAGCTGGTTTGAAATAATGTGCCATCACGATGATCAGTGTTTGGTGCACGATATACACAGGGAACACCGCTTGCGTCAGATAACGTCGCTGGCTGCTGTCAAATTGCAGGTGGCGATGGGCAAAGCCGCAGACTGCGAGGATGGCGCTCCATTGGCACAAGGCATACACCACACGTTGCAAGTGACGCCAAAATTCGACCTGCGACGCTGGTATCACTGTCTCGCCCATGGCGTAATACACAATCAGCGAACCCCAGCATGTGATGGCGATACCCAGATTGAGCCAACGTTGCGGATTAAGCCGTGCCCAGAAGTTCGCTTGCGTTGCTAACAGCGCGCCCATTAAAAACAGCACAAAATAGTTGGCGTGGTTGTACCAGTCATCCACCAGTGCATGGGTTTGCGGAAAACGACTAAACAGGCAGATACGTTTGATCGCAAAAATAGCCACGGGCAGAGCAATGATCTTCCAGCCCGTCAGTAAATTCGCCAGCCAGTCAGAGATAGTGTTAAAGCGTTTGCCCAAGGCGAGTATCAAACAACCGAGCACGACGCTGTACACCCAGAGATAACTGACAAACCAAAGATGATTCCAGGTCGGCAGGCGGAGGCAGCCGTCTTTGTCGCAAAAGCCGTGGTAGGCCTTTAAATACAGCTGCATAAAGTCGAAATAGCTGCCTTGGTAGGCGACTTTTTCCACGACTTCAAAATACGATTGTGGCGGTACGATCACCAGCATGCCGAATAACAGCGGTATCAACAGACGGCTGCTGCGCTGGCGCATGAATTGTGTTGCGCTAAGCTTTTTCAGCATGAAGGCCGACGCGACACCAGAAATCATAAACAGCAAACTCAGCCGCCATGGCGATGACAGCATCATCAGCGGCTCTATCGCGTCACTGGCGAAAGCACTTTTGATATGAAAACCCCAAGTCACGTAATACATGCCGGTGTGATACACGATCAATAGCATGAAGGCAAAAATACGTACCCAGTCCAAAAAATATAGGCGAGCATTGATATTAGTATTGTCAGCGTATGGGTTCATGGCAGCGATCTCTGAAGTTGTTTAGATTGAACAATTTCAGATTAAATCGATGCACAGACAGAGGCCAGCGGAATGTGGCGAGATGGGATTTAGCCGGGGCGAGTCGGAATTGTCTGCAATTTTTCCATCACTTCCGCCCGATATTGGCGACTGCAAGGTACTCGTGCGCCGCCTCGTAATACCAGTTCGCAATCGCCTTTATCTAGAGTAACGATGCTGTCTATCCAACTCAACTGCACCGCTGCACGACGATGACAGCGGATAAATTGTGCGCCAAGCTGATCCACTAATCCGCTTAAGGTCTGGCGCATTAGGGGATGCTCGCCGGCAGTGTGCAGCACCACATAATTGTCGGCAGTTTCTATCCACTCGATATGTTCAACACGGACGACGCGGGTAACGCCACGCTCGGTAATTAATAGCTGCTGGATCGCATGACCAGTGCCAGCCACTGGCACCTTCGCTGGCAAGGTTGGCGTCTGGCTGCGGTCTTTAAACCTAGCCCGTACTCGCTCCAGCGCGCGTTGCAAACGGCTCTGATCAAACGGCTTCAGCAAATAGTCAATCGCATTGGCGTCAAACGCCTGGATCGCATATTGGTCATAGGCAGTCACGAAGACGATCAGCGGTGCAGGGCCATCAAGATGATTGGGCAGTGATGCGGCCAGTTCCAGTCCGCTGACTTCTGGCATTTGGATATCGAAGAAAGCGACATCCGGTTTGAACTCCGCCATTGTTTGTAAAGCCTCAATTGCATCCCGCGCTTCTTCCATCGCGCTGATATCCGGTTCTTGCGACAACAGGCGGCGCAGCTTGTCGCGTGCGGGACGTTCATCATCGACAATCAGGACGCGCATGCGGTTCTCCAGGGCAAACGCATTTCTGCCAGAACACCAGCGGGACTGAGCTGAGTAAGCCTGAGGCTTGCAGTGTCGTCACCGTATTGCAAAGCAAGGCGTTCGCGGATGTTGCGCAGACCTATGCCGGAATGGCCGTCAGAGTCTGCATCTTTGGTCTGAAGCTTGCCCTGATCATCTCTCAGCCGCAGGACTAGCATATCGGATTTGCCGCTGTCGTCCACTTCACCTGTCTGATCCCTCTCACGCTTTGCGCTGATCTGGATATGCGTAGTTTGGCGACACTGCTCGACCGTATGCTTAAAGATGTTTTCCAGCAGCGGCTGCAGGCTCATGACTGGCATGGTGCAGGTCAAAGTGTCGGGATCGATTTGCCAGTCCAATGTCACTCGATCAGCATAGCGCTCTGCCATGACGCTGGCATAACCTCGCACCAGGCGCAACTCGGTGGCGAGCGGCGCTTCATGCTGCTCGCTGACCTCTAAGGTGGCGCGCAGAACATCAGCTAGCTGAATTAGCGTGGCATCGGCTTTTTCGACATCGGTGTGCATCAGGGAAGAAATCGTATTGAGCGCATTAAATAAAAAATGCGGCTGCATCTGCTGCGTCATTCTTTGCAACTGCGCTTGCCGTAACAAGGCATTCGATTGTTCGGCGTGTAGTTTTTGTTTGACCAGCTCAAAGTAAGACAGCAGGCCAAACAAAATCACCATAAACATACTCAAAAATATCGAGAGCTTGATCGATTCATATAAAAATAATTCTGGCCAGGCCCGGTGATAGTAAGGCATACCCATGAGTGCATACACCGCATGTCGTATGCCAAATGTGATCGGTACAAAACAGATCCATTGCAATGGCAAGCACAAAATTTGCAGCGCAAACCAGCGCCACGGCGTTGCCAGCAAGTAGTCATACGGTTTTGTCAGGCGCCTTTGTGTGAGCCAGATAAATAGACCGGTGATTGCAGACGAACTTTCCCACAAGATCGGCTGCCAGAGTAGCCTGCCGCCGTCGCGCTGGAAGTCCTGTACGGCAACCGAGACCATGAGCAAAGTAAACAACAGCCATGCCATGACGACAGTGATTTTGCTGCGGGTGGAATGCATACGTTTGTACTTGGTTACGTTAATCGATGTAAAAAAGACTGCCAGACTGCCGCGCTAAAGCGCCGATGATTGCCGATTCTGTCCTGTCTGTCAAAACATGCGATGTGACTCCACCGTAGCAGAGGAACTAATCATCAGGCAAATTTGTCAACATTCTGGTAATGAGCATATTCTGCGACATTGAGAAAGTGCCATTGCAAAAATGATCAATTTTTCATATAAATGAAGAACGAACGGCAGAAACAAGTCCTTACAAGTATTTTGCTGCAGCGCACAAAAAAATACTTGACCCGATAAATTAAAGGCGTACAATAAGAATTGTTGCGGTGCACCATTCAGGTAAATGAGATGGAAAGCGCTGTCAAATTCCGCATTCGGATACTTACTAATAGTCACGAATACTTAAGAATACTCACTTTTATCTTTCCAGGAGAACACCATGTTCACAACACCAGAACAATTTATCGCTGCTACTAAAACTTCTATGGAAGCGCAATTCGCTTCTTTGACCGCTTTGAACAAAAAAGCATTTGAAGGCTTAGAGCAAATTTTTGCTTTGAACGTCAGCGCTGCTAAAGCGACTTTGGAAGAAGGCACTGCAACTGCTAAGCAATTAGTTGGTACTAAAGATCCAAAAGAATTTATGGCTCTGGCAGCTGCTCAAGCACAACCTAGTGCAGAAAAAGCATTGGCATATGGCCGTCATCTGGCATCCATCACTTCTGCTACTCAAGCTGAATTTACTAAAGCAGTAGAAGCACATATCGCTGAAACAAATACTAAAGTCGTTGCTTTGATCGACGAAGTCACTAAAAATGCACCCGCAGGTTCCGAGCAAGCAGTAACAGCATTGAAATCCGTCATCGGCAATATCAATGCAGGTTACGAGCAATTGTCTAAAACTAGCAAGCAAGCTGTTCAGACTCTGGAAGAAAACTTGGCAAATGCCACTCAGCAATTTACACAAGCTGCTGAAAAAACGACTAAAAGCAAGAAGTAATACTTGATGGTACTTGCAGTGCTTAGCTGAAACATCAGCTGCAACGCATCAGGCAACACGGTTTTAAAAATGGGCTCTCGGAAACGATGAGCCCATTTTTTTCGCCCAGTTTTAATCTGCTTTTTAATCTACTTGCTAATACCGCCTCTGCATCAAACGATATTAGGCGATCCTGAACGGTAAGGATTAAAATGGAAAATAACAAGGGGATTTAAAAAATGCCCATCATTCCAAGCTCACCCATGAGCATTCACCGAGGAGATTCACATGCAAGACGTCGTCATCGTTGCTGCCGGTCGCACCGCAGTAGGTAAATTTGGTGGTTCATTAGCAAAAATTGCCGCTTCTGATCTTGGTGCACATGTCATCCGAGGTTTACTGGCCAAAACTGGTTTGAGTGCGGAACTGATCAATGAAGTTATTTTAGGCCAGGTATTAACCGCAGGCGTAGGCCAAAATGCGGCGCGTCAGGCAGTGATCAAAGCGGGTTTGCCAAATATGGTACCGGCATTTACGATCAACAAAGTCTGCGGTAGCGGTCTTAAGGCGACGCATCTTGCCGCGCAATCCATCAAAGCTGGGGATGCCGATATCATCATCGCTGGCGGTCAAGAGAATATGAGTGCTTCGCCCCATGTTCTCAACGGTTCCCGCGACGGTTTTCGCATGGGTGATGCTAAATTAGTCGATACCATGATCGTCGATGGTTTATGGGACGTGTACAACCAATATCACATGGGTATCACTGCTGAAAACGTGGCTAAAAAATTCGGCGTAACGCGTCTGGAGCAAGATGAGTTTGCACTGGCTTCACAAAACAAAGCAGAAGCGGCACAAAAAGCCGGTAAGTTTGTAGATGAGATTCTGCCCTTTGAAATCGCCAGCAAAAAAGGCACGACCGTATTTGATAGCGATGAGTTCATCAAGCACGGTACTACGCTGGAATCGCTCTCCAGCTTACGCCCGGCTTTTACCAAAGATGGCACAGTAACCGCAGGTAATGCCTCTGGTTTGAATGACGGCGCAGCAGCGGTCATCATGATGTCGGCACGTAAGGCTGAAGAACTGGGTTTGCCGGTATTGGCACGTATTAAGGCCTATTCCTCTGCCGGTATTGACCCAAGCATCATGGGTATGGGACCGGTGCCCGCTGCCCAATTATGTTTGCACAAAGCAGGTTGGAATCATCAAGATCTGGATTTGATGGAAATCAACGAAGCCTTCGCCGCACAAGCAATTGGCGTCAATAAGGAAATGGGCTGGGATACCAGCAAGATCAACGTCAATGGAGGCGCGATTGCGATTGGCCATCCTATCGGTGCATCCGGTTGCCGTATTTTGGTCAGCCTGATCCACGAAATGATACGACGCGACGCCAAGAAAGGACTAGCCAGTTTGTGTATCGGTGGCGGCATGGGCGTGGCGCTGGCGATAGAACGGTAGTCGATATCAGCACCATGCATTAGAAGTTCTGATGTTCGTCAGCGGATGCAAATCAATCATTGCATCCGCTTTTTACTTTGTCTGGAGAGCCTGTGCAATGCTGATTAATTACCCATCGCGCCCGTCATTACCGTATGTCCCCCTGCAAAAGGGAACCGACTTCTGGATACTCGATAATGCCTTGCCTGATCCAGATGCAGTACGCCAGCGAATTTTGACGCGCCATGACTGGCAACTAGGTTTCCCACATAGCAAAGAAACTTGGCCAGGTAAGCGTGTGCATGATGCCTTGACTGCAGAAGAAATGGCACCGATAGAGCAATGGGTTAAAACGGTAACGGGTAAAGATAAAATTTGGGTGACCACCGCACCGGATGGGCAAAAGCTGGATCACAATGTTGGGCAAATGGTCGGAGCGACTGAAAGCGGTGCACGGCCTCATACCGATAGTCGCGTCTTTTGCAGATACGCCGCCGTCATTTATCTGACACCGAATGCGCCCGAGGATGCAGGTACCAGTATCTTCCGCCTACGTTATCCCGATGGTACTTTAAGCGGGAATATTTGCCCTCCACCACATCGCAATTTACTCGATGCGCTCAAGGTACGATTTTTACCGCCACAAGCATGGCAAGAAGATTGTCGCCTGAAAAATATTTATAACCGTATGGTCTTATACAAAGCTAATCTGGTGCACAGCGCGACTGCTTACTTCGGTAGCGAAGACCACGACAAACGGCTCACGACCGTATTTTTTTGGATGGCGGAGGATTAGCACTTACGCTACAAAGATATAAAAAAATCCCGCAAATTTCGCGGGATTTTTTTATTGGACGGTACAACTATTTAGTACGATTTACTCAATACCATGCATTTTTGCACGCATCCATTTATTCAAACTCATAAATACCAATCCAGCAGTGATAGGAATGATCGTGAATATCAGGAAGAAAGTCGACAGCGAGTAAGTCTCAGAAATATGATCAATATAACTTCCGGTAACGCCTGCCAGCTTATTCGCGATTGCAGTATTCAGGTACCAGACGCCAAACATCAAACCCAGTAAGCGCGGTGGTGCCAGTTTGCTGATGTAAGACAGTCCGACCGGAGAAATACAGAGCTCGCCCATTGTATGAAACAAGTAAGCAACGATTAAGAAAACCATACTGACAGAGGCTGTTTTTGCACCTGCAGGAATACTGGCCGAGCCATAAGACAGTGCGGCAAACCCTAAACCCAGCAAGACCAAGCCAACGCCAAACTTCACCGGACCGCTTGGATTCCAATATTTTTCCCATATTTTAGAAAACATCGGTGCCAGAATAACGATGAAAAACGAATTTAAAACGCCAAACCAGGTCGCTGGAACACTCGATTGATCGAGCGAGAATTCACGAGACAACATCCAGATCACGAGCGACCAGATCAATGCCATACAAACTACCAGCAGCATATTGGACATCAGATATTTCTTTGCCGTGCCACCAAATAATTTCACTAGTAACCAGGACAAAATCAAGGTCGGGATAACGGTAAGCAGACTATTAATGATTTTGAAAACCATTCCACTTGCGCCGATCAAAGAACGATCAGTATAGTCGGCTGCAAAAATGGTCATAGAACCGCCGGATTGCTCAAACGCGAACCAGAAGAAGATGGTGAAGAAAGAGAACACACAAATCGCTTTTAAACGATCAGCGACAATATGAGGTGCCGCTTCTTCATGCACGACCGTGCTGGTTTGTTGTGATTTAGAGAGACCGATTTCGCCAAAAATACCTTGGGCAAAATAAAACTGTACAGCGCCTAACAACATGAAAGCACCTGCCAGACCAAAACCTAAAGGCCAGGAAATTTTTTCACCGATATAGCCGCACAACAAAATACCGAAGAAAGCACCAGAATTGACGCCCATATAGAACAAGGTATAGCCACCGTCGCGACCACTCTCATTGTCCTTGGTATACAACTGACCAACGATGGCAGAAATATTCGGTTTGAACAAACCAGTACCGGCAACAACTAAGCCTAAACCCGTATAAAACATGGTGGGTGTATCAAACAGTAAGCAAGCATGTCCGGCCGCGATAATGAAGCCACCTAACACTACCGCTCTACGACTGCCGAGTATTTTGTCTGCAATATAGCCGCCTAAGATCGGTGTTAAGTACACTAGGCCTGTGTACCAGCCGTACAGCGACGTCGCATCAGCGCGAGTCCAGCCCCAGCCGCCTTTGGCAATCTCGGTGACTAAAAACAGCACCAGCAAAGCGCGCATGCCATAGTAAGAAAAACGCTCCCACATTTCTGTAAAAAACAGCACGAACAAACTATCTGGATGTCCCAAAATAGTGTGTGCCCCAGGATTTTGAATTTTGTTCAAATGACTCTCCGTAATCAGTTTTTGGATAAAAAGGGATTTTGTCCTGCTCTTTTTTGAATTTTGCTCAATGCGATTGGGAGTAAGCTCGCATGCTACCGTCACTCAATATTGTTTAACCCTGACAAATATCTGCTGGCCCTGGTTTGCTTATTTTTTAAGCGAATGGTATCAATTCGGCGGCTAGCTTACCATGTGCCTAGTCTGGCAAAGTCTGGCTAATGCCAGAACCGATATTTGTTTGCTGAAATTGAAGATAGACATTATTTTTTTCGGTATTTTGTATAAATCAATTCGTCTGGCGTTGTTTTATGTGTCATTTCTGTTTTGGTCAACTGTCAGCGCTAGACGCTTAATGGCGCGCTATTTGCGACACTCTTTTATGTCACTATTACTTCAGCAGCGGTCATTTTCTTAAGATGCTATCAATCTCTGAGATTGCATAGCGATAGGGCTGACGGCATAATCAATCGTCATTGATCACAACAGAAAAAATCTACAGACAATTTCCTGACTGATTTTTTTGTTCTCGCCTCCTTTGTACGATCTTTTTTGAATCAGTCGTTTTATTTAAGGGCATCATGCGTACTACACCGATCAAAATCTTTGCCTCGCTGATGAGTCTGACTATGATGTCTGCTGTCAGCGCTGCCGAAAGTCCTGCCGTGAACAATACTTATCAAATGCCTGCGGCTGAATTGCAAGCTGTAGTCGACGCCCCGCGTGGGCCATCTCTCCAAATGGGACCGCAGCGTAAAGTGGCCTTGCTGGTGAGTTTGCCTGGTTTGCCGTCTATCGCCGATGTGGCGCAACCCGAGCTTAAGCTGGCAGGTTTGCGTATTAATAGCAAAATGCGTGCTGCCAGCCGGTTTGAATTTGGTGACGGTATGTCGCTGCTCGACGTGGCGACGGGCAAAACCCGTAATGTTACTGGCTTGCCTACTAATCCGCGGATTGCGGATACTGCCTGGTCAGCAGACGAACGCTGGATTGCCTTTAGCCGCTGGAGCGATAGTGGTGTGGAACTCTGGTTGCTGGATGTAGAAAAAGCCAGCGCGCATCGCCTGATTAAAGAACCCTTAAATGCAGTTGCCGGTGGTGGTTTTACTTGGCTAAGTGGCTTATCCTTATCAACGCCAAATACGCCGCAAAAACTGCTAGTGCGGGTCAATCCGCTCAAGCAAGCTGCAGCACCTGTCGCACCTACTGCGCCAACGGGGCCGAATGTTCAAGAAAGTTTGGGCGGTAAGGTCACACAAAACCGGACTTATCCCGACATGTTGAAATCTCCTGCCGACGCCGATATGCTGGATTGGCAATTGCAAAGCCAGCTCGCTATCGTCACGACCAAAGGCGAGCTGCAACGCATCGGCGTCGCCACGACTTTGCTAGCCGCGCAACCATCACCCGATGGTAAATACATCCTGGCGACGCAATTGCGCCGTCCGTATTCCAATATGTTGCCGATTTCCCGCTTTCCGCAATTGGTAGAAATGTGGGATATGCAAGGCAAGAAGCTAAAAACGATGACGGAGCGTCCATTGCGTGACCGTCTGCCGCCGGGCAATGATGCGGTAGCAACCGGACCGCGCGACTATGGCTGGCGTAGTGATAAACCAGCGACCTTATATTGGGCGGAAGCGCAAGATGATGGTGATCCGAATAAAGAGGCTGCGGTACGCGATACGGTTTTTCAGCAAGCGGCACCATTCGACGGGACAAATCCTGAAAGCGCTCCAAAAAAATTACTAGATCTTGCAAGCCGTTTTGCCGATGTGGAATGGGGGCGCGATGATCTGGCGCTGGTCACCGAGTATTGGTGGAAGACCCGCGATGTGCACGTCTGGCGCATCCAGCCAGGACAGGCAGAGCAAACAAAACCTGAGCTGATCTTCTCGTACAAATCCGAAGACCGTTATGCCGACCCCGGCAATCCGTCCAAACGCATTAACGATTTTGGCCGCTCGGTCTTACGCACTGCAGCTGACGGCAACACCTTGTTCTTGCTGGGTACCGGTGCCAGCCCTGAAGGTGATCGTCCCTTTTTGGATGCCTTTGATTTAACGAGCAAAAAAACCACTCGCTTATGGCGCTCTGCCGCACCGTTTTATGAACAAGTGCTGACCGTATTAGACGACGCTGGCAAACATCTAATTACTAGCCGCGAAAGCGCCGACGAGCGGCCAAATTTTTATCTGCGCGATCTGAGCACGACTGCCGAACCACGCGCATTGACGCAGTTTTCGCACCCGACACCGCAATTTAAAGGGGTGCAAAAACAGCAGATCAACTACAAGCGTGCCGATGGCGTAGCATTGTCTGCGACGCTGTATTTACCGCCTGGCTACGATGCTAAACGCGACGGTCCGCGACCAATGCTGATGTGGGCATATCCGGAGGAATTTAAATCTGCGGCAGCGGCGGGGCAGGTCAAGGATTCTCCTTACAAGTTCAACCGGATTAGCTATTGGGGGCCGCAGGTCATGCTGGCACGCGGCTACACCGTACTGGATCATCCGGCGATGCCGATTGTAGGCGAAGGCAAACAAGAGCCGAACGATACCTACCTGCCGCAACTGAAGATGGATGCCGAGGCCGCTGTGGATGAAGTCGTGCGTCTGGGTGTGGCAGATCGCAGCAAGATTGCGATTGGCGGCCATAGCTACGGTGCATTTATGACCGCGAATTTGCTGGCGCATACCCGACTGTTCCGCGCCGGGATTGCGCGTTCTGGCGCTTACAACCGTAGCCTAACGCCATTTGGTTTCCAATCCGAAGACCGCAATTTCTGGGATGCGAAAGAGGTCTATCAGGCGATGGCACCATTTAATTTTGCAGACCAGATCAAAGACCCTATTCTGTTTATCCATGGCGAGCAGGACAATAATCCGGGTACATTCCCGATACAAAGTGAGCGCATGTATCAGGCATTGCAAGGTCTGGGCGCAGTGACTAAATTGGTGACGCTGCCAAACGAGAGCCACGCTTATCGCGCCCGCGAATCGATTTTGCAAATGTTATATGAGCAGGATCAATGGCTGGATAAGTATGTGAAGAACGCCAAGTCCAATTAGGCCCACGCCCGGGAGCGTCTAAAAATGCTTTAGCCGAGATGCAGTCCCAGGCGAAATATAGCATTATCGGGGAGTATCTATAATTTATAGTCAGTTGTCCAAATAAAGTATGGACGATAGGGCTTAGAATTATGGTACTCCTATCTAGTATGAAGAAGAAATATTTGACGGCAATATATATCAGCAATATTCTCTTGGCACAAAGCAGAGGTTTTCATTTATGCTACTTCTACTCCCTCATCTAAGCTAAAACTCTTTATGTTAAAAGCCGTCATCCTCGATAACCAGGCAGTTGCGCGCAACTTGCTCAGTTCCGTATTGACCACTGGCGGCCACGAAATCGTGGGGGACGGCAATACCAGTCCGGCGGTGTTAGCGCGGATAGTCAAACTCAAACCACAAATCGTCTGCGTTGATATTGGCGAAACCAATCAAGAAGGCTTAACTCTGCTCGATACCTTGCGGTCAGAATTACCAAAAGCCTTAATTTTTTTGGTGTCAGCAAAAATTGATGCGCCGACCTTGCAAGCAGCGCAAGAACGCGGCGTGCAAGGCTTTATTGTGAAGCCATTTAACTCAGTCGCGGTACTGGCATCGATCCGCAATACGATTATCCGGATCGCTAAGCAACAAGCTAGCAAGCCAACTGATGCTGCTGTCGATATTGCTTCCGATACTGCGTCCAACGCTGCTTCTGACGCCGTTACTAGTTCTGTTACTAGTCCTGTTCCTAATGCGGACTCTCAAGATAGTGCAAAAAAGGGATAGCGCCTGTCGCGTTCGTCACAGCCCAGTACTAACTCATCCGGCTGAAACCCGTTTTGTCGCATTCTTCCCCATTTTTCTGGGTTAACCTTACAGTGCAGTCACTACGTAAGGATCTGCCATGACACCAACTCCATCCGCTTTACATCAGCGACAAATAGACCAACCGCTGCCGTCAGAAGTCTCGCTGCAAAGTGATACCTGGTTGACCCGCGCCCGTAACTATCCGGTTTTTTCCCGCACCTGGTATCGCTACCGCATGCAAGCTTGCTTCGGCGTGTTAATCCCTACCTTACTGTTTTGCGCTCTGATTGGCTTAATGATCAATTCAGATATGCGCAAATTTTTAACAGCCGCAATACCAATTACGATTAGTTTTTTTAGCTTGCATCTGGTCGGTACTTTAGCCGCGGTCTGGGTCAGGCAACGCAACTACCGAGAGAGAAAAGAGGTAGTCCTATTAATTCTTGCCTTGTTGTTGGGCGCTGCTTTCAGCTACGGCGTCTTTAATGGCACACGCTACGCGACAAAATATGTTGCCTATGGCGATGGAAACATCACCATTTACCTCGATGCCAACGCAAAAATAGATACCGACAAAGAGCATCCGAAAAATAAACCTGCAAGTACATCTTCTGCTTTTTCTGCTGGCGTAAGCGATGGTGCGGCGGCTGGTGCGGCTGGTGCAACTACTGGCAAACCAAAAGATAGCAGCGATCGGATCAGCAATTCATCCACCATCATGGCAGGCGATATTGTGGGAAATTTAACCGCGGCTGGTTTTCTGATCTACGCAGGCGGCGGCGTTGATCTGTGGCTGTTCTTCCGCCAGCGCAAACGTCTGGTTGAAGCCTTGCGTTTGCAAGAACTGCGGCGCGAGCAAGAGGCACGTCGTGAGGCTGAGTTGCGCTTATCGGTTTTGGTAGCGCAAGTGGAACCGCACTTTTTGTTTAATACACTGGCCGGCGTGCGTTCAGCGATTCTGACGGAACCCGGCAGAGCCACCGCAATTGTGGATCATCTAGTCGATTATTTACGGGCGACTATTCCACAAATGCGTAACGACGGCAGCGCTGAGCAGGCACGCTTATCCAAACAACTAGAAGCCGTGCGGGCTTATCTGTCTTTGATGCAGGCGCGGATTCCACGCCTGAGTTTTTCGGTGGAGTCGGATGTGGTCGATGCTGCCTTACCGCCGCTGATGCTGATCTCTCTGGTCGAAAACGCGATCAAACACGGCATAGAACCAAAGATAGGGCCGGCACATATTACGGTTACCGCAAAAGTGTTAGAGCATGAGGACGACGCGGAGTATTTAGAATTGTCCGTCGCCGATAATGGCGTCGGTTTTGGCGGCACCACATCGGGCAGCGGCATTGGTCTGGCCAATATTCAGGAGCGTTTGCAATCCATGTACGGCAAGCACGCCAGCCTGACAATCAAAGCCCGCCCTGAGGGTGGCGTGATCGCCAGTATTGTTTTACCTTTGTCCGCATAAATTCTGACTATTCGCTACGCTCAACATCTCGCCATCATTCTATAGACGACTACGATTATGACCACCACCGCCATCATTGCCGACGACGAAGATTTACCCCGCAAAGAGTTGCGCCGCATGCTGGCCGACCAGTGGCCGGAGCTGCGTATTCTCGCCGAGTGCGAACATGGTGCCGATGCGTTGGAGGCGATACAAGAACATGCACCCGATATCGCTTTCTTAGATATCCGTATGCCGGGCTTGAGCGGCCTCGATGTTGCCAACGCCGTCAAAGGTCGCTGCCATGCGGTGTTTACTACCGCATACGATAACCATGCCTTAGAAGCGTTTTCGGCTGGTGCGATTGATTATTTGCTCAAACCGATTTCGCCATTGCGTTTGCAAGAAGCGATTGATCGTTTAAAACAACGCTTCGCCACCCAACAAACTGCGCCAGATATCAGCCAGCTGATGCTAGAACTGGACAAGCGCTTGCGTACTCCCGCCGCAGAACGCATACGTTGGATCAGTGCCAGCGTGGGCGATACGATCAAGATGTTCCCGGTAGAAAAAATCCTGTTCTTTAGTTCGGACGAAAAATACACCCGTGTCGTCAGCAGCGAGGACGAGGCGCACGTCCGCAAATCACTCAAAGAAATTATTGATGGTCTGGACCCAGAATTATTCTGGCAAATCCACCGCAGCATCGTCATCCGTGCCGACGCCATCACCCGCGCGCACCGCGATGAGATGGGCAAATTTACCGTAGAACTGCGCGGTTCCAAAGAGAAGCTCAAAGTCAGCCAAGCCTATGCATGGCGTTTTAAAGCGATGTGATTTTTTTACCTGGCCTTGCTAAATTTCGCTTAATTTTTCTGAACGCGACTAAAACTATAAGATTGTTTGGCGTATTTGGTATGCAACTTAATATTAATACTCCCGATGAGTATTAATTAATTGTCCATATAAAGTCTGGACAATACGGCATATTCTATAAAAAATAAGGGGAGTATATTGATTGATAGGGTGCGCATCGCACACCTTACCAATATCATTAGAACCATCTAGCTCAATCCCGGTTACGAAACGCCAGCCAACCTGCAATCACCGTAAACGTCGCCACAATCGCCACCACGATCCAAAAGCCGTCTTCATGCTGCGCTAACGGAATACCGCCGACATTCATCCCGAATAAACCAGCGATGATGTTGATCGGTAGTGCCAGCACGGTGACGATGGTTAAAACAAATAGTGAGCGATTATTTTGTTCGTTCACGCCGGCAGCGATTTCTTCTTGCAGCAACTTAATCCGCTCTTGTAGCGATGCCATATCGCTTAGCACTACCGCAAACTCTTCTGTTGATTGCCGCAACTCTTGTACATCACTCTCTGCGACCCAGACTGGTGGCTTTTGTAGCAGACGGAAGAGCGCCGCTGGCTCTGGTGCCAGCAGTCTTTGCAGGCGCACCAGGACGCGGCGCAGTTCGCCTAATCTGGCGCGTTTGTGATTGAGTCGTTCAGCCAATAATTTGTCTTCAATCTCATCCACTTTGGTAATCGCGTTGCGTACGATACCGATCAGCACATCGGCCTGATCGCGGAATAAATGCGTCAGTAATTCTGTCGGCGAATGAAATAACTCGCCATGATTCACCGCATTCCGCAGGCGATCTACCGATTGCAAAGGCTTGCGCCTTGCACTGATCAGGACCTTGTTGGTTAAACTAAGCCATAACGTAGCGATATCAGAAACATCGAACGCAAAATCATGCAAGACGTCGTTGACCACCGCAATCAGACCATTATCGGCATGCTCGATCCGGGTTGAACGCGACCCCTCATGCAGCGTTTCATAAAACTCTTCGGGCAAGTCGGTATGCTCATGCAGCCATTTTTCTGCCGCGACATTACTCAGATTAAAGTGCAGCCAAATAAACGCATCTGCCTTCTCAGCGACGGGCTTTTGCAGCCATGCCAAGGCTTCTGGCGTGTGTACCACTTGCCCGGCTTGTCCCTGCACAAATACATAGCCACAAATCAATCCGGACAAATCTGATCCATACGACAACTGATCAATTTGCATCTTGCCATCCCTAGTGAAAAAAATTGGACTTATTGTAAGCGTAGAAAGTCACAAAAACCGTAAAAATGCGTTTTTTACAAAACGAATATATTGCAATGCATTATGATCATGTCCAGGGAATTAATTTCTGAACCTTCATTCTGGAGTGGGTATGCACCGTTGTAGTATGTTGATCAGCCGCTTAAGCTTTATCACTCTGCTCTATCTGGTTTTGTCCCCTTTTAGCAATGCCGCTATTGCCCAACAAAAAAGCCTGATCCTGACGACGGAAGACTATCCCTCATTCAATATCGTCGATCCTGAAACCCGCAAGATAAACGGCATCTCCACAGAAAAAGTAACTGAAATCATGCGCCGTGCCGGGGTCGCGATCAGCATCCAAGCTTACCCTTGGGCGCGCTCCTACCTGATGGCGCAACGGGATACTGATACCTGCGTTTTTTCTACTACCCGTACCCCGCAACGCGAAGCTTTATTCAAATGGGTAGGGCCGCTGGTTAAAAATAACTGGGTCATTTTTGGGCGGGCAGATGATACGCGCAAGCCTAAAAATATCGACGATTTACGTGGCTATATCATTGGGGTATATCGCCAGGGTGCGGTGAGTGAGTTTTTTAGTTACAACGGGGGCATACAAATCGATATCGCCAACTATGATGAAGAAAACCCACGCAAGCTGATGTATAAGCGTTTTGATTTTTGGGCCACCGGCGAAAAACTTGGTAACAGACTGATCAAAGCCAAAGGATATACGGGCAAAATTGTGCCGCTGTTCCAATTTAATCAGGTCGAGTTATACCTTGCCTGCAATCCGCTTACGGCGCAAAGCAATATCGACCTTTACAACAAAATCCTGAGAGACATGGAGAAGGACGGCACCGTGTCCGCGATTGAACGTAAATATCAGTATCAATCTCAGTGAGCTGATGCCCCAGCACGTCGCGTAAAGTAGGTATCGATTTTCGTGCTTGTCGCACACATCCTCAGCCTCCGTCACCCAAATTCCGTCCTCCATCGCAACCGTCTTGTTAGTCAATGGTGCGCTGACTAACATAGGCATCGTTATCAACTACTTCGGAGTACCAAATGAAATACGGAAAAACAATCCTGGCCGCAGCACTGATCGCCGCCGCGATGAACTTATCATTTGCTGGGATGTACAACTTGGCATACCCAAAACCTGGAACGTGAATACGGGTTATCAAGACCACTATCCGCACCCCGATTAAAGACCTGGCACTGCAATTGGATACAGAAAAATTCTGGCAAATCTCACGCAGTACGATTGTGAATGTCGCCGCAATTGATGCGGTACAAAGAGTCGATGGCGGCTTAGCTTTTCGTATCCACGGTGATGCCGGATGGATAGCTGTATCACAGGCGTTTCAGCATCAATTTAAGCAAATGTGATTTTAGAATTATTTACTGAGTATTTTTAATACTGCTTTTGACTACCTACGTTCGCTGCTGGTTTGATTTTCCTTGTATTGCTAGGGAAGGGAAAATAACCGCTTGTCTTCAACTGCCAAGATTGCAAACGGTTCTTTTCAACTGGTCGTGCGCCAGCTAGTTGCATAGAGACTTGGCCTGCGATAGCCCAAGACCTAAGGTCTAAACTTAGTCGCCATGCTAACAAGGCATCCATTACACCTGCCTGTAGCCAAACGTCCCACGGCGACTCATCATGCTTCAAACCCTGATGTACTGCATCTACCAACCGGTGTAAGCATAATCTGGCCTGGTTGTTGTCAGAGACAGTCTTAAAATTTTTAAGCAGGGCATTTTTGCCAGCAGACCGCTTTGCCATGATCGTCATGACGTATTGCACTTGTTGCATGGTAAGACGCACGGTTTGTTTTGGTATCGGTGCAGTGAGTGGTATTACTGGGGCTAGCCGTGGACGCGTAGCAAAACAAGACCCCAGCATCAGAGCAGCCAGTCTTAACCATTCTTGCGGTTGCAGACCATCGGTCGCATCTGTCTGTTGCGATAAGGCGTAGACCTCTTCGTAAGTGCGATCAGCTTTTGCACGATTGGCCAAGGTACTCACAACCGCTAAATTATGCGGTGCGTAGGCTGCGTCGTTGTTTAAGCGGTCAACCGACCAATCGGTATCTTTTAACTCTCCATGCGTAAGTGCACGACGAGTTACCGGGCATTGCTCTACGTCAATCTGCTGAATCAAATCAGGGTTAATTTGTGGATCGACAATTCTGTGTCGGCGCAATGCGTTTAAGCGTAATTGCAGATATTTGTTGATATATCGATTGCCTAGTTTTTTAACCACATTGATCGACGCTGCATGCAAAAATCCTTCGACCACACTCTGCGGCCAATCGGTGCAAGGCTGTCGTTTTCCGAACTGGAACAAGTCGTAGCCTAGTACGCGACCAATTTCAGCAATATCAAGATCATCCATGAAGCCAATCACCTTTTTTGGATTGATGACAATAATCGATGGCCTCGTCAGGCTTAAAAATTTAGTTAAACCGGTCTCAATATGAGTGCCATATTTTTGTATGAAGATTATCAGATTCCTCATACAAAAGAAGAACTTTTACATCTCTATTTATAACTTCTAAGTATTTTGAATTAATTGAATCCAATGACGATTATTTGCCGTATTAAGAAAATAGCAAAAGTATGATGATGTGATTTATAAGTATCTGAGTTATAGAATTTGTAGTATTTTTATTAAGTAACTAATAGCCCGTTCGTACGGAAAAAATCTTTACTAATTGCGGAAAAATTGAAATAACGTATGATTATTTAATTTTTTATCATACAAAAAGCGTAAAACCATTATTGGGAGCAACACATGCTAAAGAAGAAAAATATCGCCGTCCTTACTACACTTGCGCTACTTTGTATGCAAGCGACACAAGCTCAAACGAGCGCTACTAAGGACGCTGATAATACAAAAAATAGCAAAGATGGCGATGCTATCCAGACCGTCACGGTAGCGGGCAATTACGATAATGCGATCGGTACTTCCAACGCAGCCAGTCAGGGTTCCGTTACTGCCAATCTGATCAGCAACCGGCCTGCGCTGCGCGCCGGTGAATTATTGGAATTTGTACCCGGCATGATCGTGACTCAGCATAGCGGCGATGGCAAGGCAAACCAATATTTTTTACGCGGCTTTAATCTGGATCACGGTACTGATTTTGCGACCTATGTGGATGGCATGCCGGTGAATATGCGTAGCCATGCACATGGTCAGGGCTATTCGGATCTGAACTTTTTAATGCCCGAACTGGTACAGCGCATCGATTATAAAAAGGGACCTTATTTTGCCGACGAAGGCGATTTTGCTTCAGCGGGCGCAGCACATATCCGGCTGGTAGATAAGTTACCTCAAGGGATTGCGAGTCTATCTTTAGGTAGTTACGGTTATCAACGTGCCGTGCTGGCGAATTCTCTCGCTGCGGCAAACGGCACGCTGCTATATGGTCTGGAATTAAACCGTAACAACGGTCCATGGGACACACCAGAAAATGTTCGTAAATACAGCGGCATATTGCGATACAGCCAAGGCACGCAAGATGACGGTTTTAATGTTACTGCGATGGCATATAAAAATAGCTGGAACTCGACTGATCAGGTTCCCTTACGCGCTGTGCAATCGGGTTTGATCGACCGTTTTGGCGCGATCGATCCTAGCGACGGCGGGCAAACCTCGCGCTATAGTTTGTCGTACTCCATGCGTAAACGTACTCAGGATTCTTTGTTTGAAATGGATGCCTACGCGGTGCAATCTTCGCTCGATCTGTTCAGCAATTTCACTTATTTTCTGGACAATCCAGATGGTGGCGATCAGTTCAATCAAAGCGAGCGTCGGCGTATGCTGGGCTTTAACGTGAGTCAGAGCTGGTTTAGCAATATCGGCGGACTGGATATGCGCAACAAAGTAGGTTTGCAAACCCGTTACGATAATGTATCGCCGGTCGGTATCTACAACACCATCGCGCAACAACGTGTCTCCACCATACGCCAGGATGAGGTAAAAGAAGCCAGCGCTGGCTTGTATGCCGAGAACACCATACAGTGGCTGCCCAAGTTGAGAAGCATCGCTGGCGTGCGTTACGACGCCTACCATTTTGATGTGAACAGCAGCATACAAGGCGACTCTGGCAAAGTGAACGACCATATCATCTCGCCCAAACTATCGCTGATTTTTGGGCCATGGGATAAGACTGAATACTTCGCCAATTATGGCAGCGGCTTCCATAGCAATGATGCGCGTGGCACTACGCAAACACGCTTACCTGATGGCGGCGCATCAACACCAGTGACACCTTTAGTCAAAACCAAGGGTGGTGAATTAGGCATGCGGACTGAAATTATTCCGGGCCTGCAAAGCTCACTGGCGCTTTGGCGTCTGGATATAGATTCAGAACTTTTGTTCGTTGGTGACGCCGGAGAAACTGAGCCTAGCCGCGCCAGCCGACGCACAGGAATTGAATGGAATAATCATTACATCGCCGCGCCATGGTTGTTGCTTGATCTGGACTTGGCAGCGTCTCGCGCACGCTACACACAGTACGATCCGGTTGGTGCATATATCCCTGGCTCTATCGACCGGGTGGCCTCCTTTGGCGTTACCGTTACCGATGTGGGCCGCTGGTATGGTGGCTTTGATCTACGCTATTTTGGTCCACGCCCTCTGGTCGAAGATAACAGCGTACGCTCGTCGTCCACCACATTGGCCTATGCACGCGTCGGCTATAAAATATCACCTAAAACAAAACTTACACTAGATGTATTCAACCTGTTTGACAAGCAAGCTAGTGACATCGATTATTACTATCAATCCCGCTTGAAGGGCGAATCGCCAGATGGTGTTAATGATGTCCATTTCCATCCGGTAGAACCTCGTACGATGCGGTTGAGCTTAGTACATAATTTTTAATCCGAATCCGTCATCATCCCCATTCTATTTTTCATCATGAAGGAACACCATGCGACGCTTAACCATTTCAGTCGATGACGATCTGGCAGATGCTTTTGATCAGTTGGTAGAAAGCAGAGGCTATTTAAATCGCTCCGAGGCTTTTCGTGATCTGGTGCGTAAAGAATTGGGCGAAGCCGATGTCGCCACCGGAAAAGCCAAATGGTGCGTAGCAACCGTCAGCTATGTCTATGACCATCACGAACGCCAATTAGCCAATCGTCTGACCCACATGCAGCATGAGCACCACGATATTGCTATCGCCTCGCAACACATCCATCTGGATCATGACAATTGTTTAGAAACCGTCGTGCTGAAAGGAAAAATGGCCGAGGTGCGCGCCTGCGCTGATGCCATCATTTCACAAACCGGGGTTCGGCATGGCAATGTACATGTGGTACCGGTAGACATCAAAAAAGAGAAATATTCACTGGTAGGACATACTCATGTTCACCCTCATCGATGAGATTATTTTATTGCTGAGTGTCTAGGAATTCGGAAGCAGCTCAGATGCTGGTGTTCGTATTTTGACTACGGCTATATTCCCGGGGAGAGCATTGCATGACACGCTTGAAAGCGGTGCTGAACGCGCTCTCAGATTCATAGCCGAGTGAGGGGGCAATCACTGCGATCGACTCATTCGAGTTCAACAATCTGTCTCCGGCAAGTAGCATTCTCCATCGTGTCAGATACTCCATTGGCGACTCTCCTACTGTCTTTTTAAATCTCAGCGCGAAGGTCGAACGGGACATATGCACACGATCCGCCAGGCTTTGTATAGTCCATTTATGCGCCGGATGACGATGCATCTCGTTGATAGCAGCGCTGATCTGCTTGTCGGTCAATGCATAAAGCCATCCCACACCACCACTCGACCCTTCCGATCCTTCAGCAAGGAAGAGTCGCAGCGCCTGCACCAGCATCAGGTGTGCAAGATGTTGCGCCATCAAAAAGCCACCCGGTTGCGGCTCTCTTAGCTCCCGCATGATCTGTTCTATCGAACCGCGCAGTGCTTCTTTGTCTGACTCTTTTCGTATGTGGATGATTGCTGGCAAAGCTCCCAATAGCATGCCAGCGTGCCTACCCGTAAATTCGAAAAACCCTCCCCAGCCGTAGCAATCGCCTCCGCCGTTAACGGTAACAGTATCGCCTTCAGGTACAAGGGGGAACACCTCTCCTGCATCAACCGGTAGCAAGTTAGGATCACTGCCGAGACGAACTGCATATCCCTTCGGTAATAAAACGCAGTCACCCTGCTTGAGAGGTATCGATTCCGCGACGCCTTCAACACTCAGCGTGCACTGTCCGCAAAGTACGGCATAACACTTGATACCTTGCTGTTCCGGAATCCGTATCGACCATTGTCCGCCCGCATCCAGTCCACGGAACATATAGCTGCGTGGCTTGAGCAAAGATAGAACATCAGAGAGCGGATCCATGGTCATTCCCGGACGATTGAAAAGATGACTCAGACTATAGAGCATGGATCGTCTTAAGACAACCATCTATCATTTGTCTATCAAAACCTTATGCAGCCCAGCACAGACTGATGCAGGTGGATACGAGCTAATACGAGCTATTAATCACAGAGAGTTTCAAATGACGACAAATACCGCTGCGTGGATATCAACGAAACGAGCTAATCTTGATGTAAAGCCTGCACCGTACACTCCACCGAAAGACAACGAAATTGTTGTCAAGAACCGGGCTATCGCCATCAATCCGCTGGATTGGATACTCCAAAGTGCAGGCGAATTGGTATTTTCCTGGATCAAATATCCGTTTATTCTTGGCTCAGACCTCGCGGGGGAGGTAGTCGAGGTTGGCAAAAATGTGACTCGCTTCCAACCGGGTCAGCGCGTCCTGGCTCACGCGGTTGGAAGCGATCCAAAGCGAAACAGTGCGGCGGAAGGTGCTTTTCAAACCTATACCGTCGTCCTCGAACACATGGCATCACCGATCCCTGACCATATGCCTTATGAGAGTGCTGCCGTTCTTCCGCTGGGACTATCGACCGCCGCTTGCAGCTTGTTTGAAAAAGACCAGCTGGCGCTACAACATCCCTCGGTGACTCCCAAACGAACAAGAAAAACGCTACTCGTTTGGGGAGGTTCAACCAGTGTTGGTAGCAACGCTATTCAGCTCGCGGTTGCCGCTGGCTACGAAGTGATCACAACTGCCTCGCCCCACAATTTTGATTACGTCAGAAAACTCGGCGCTAGCCAAGTATTTGACTATAAAAGTAAAACTGTGATCACCGATATCATCAACGCTTTTAATGGCAAAACTACTGCAGGTGCCTTAGCCATTGGAGCAGGTTCTATGGAAGCGTGTCTGGATATTATTCACGCATGCAAGGGGAATAAGTTCATCTCTATGGCGACGTTTCCGGTCAGTTTTCAGAAGATGAAAAAGGACTCCAACCTGCGGCTACAGTTTTTCCGTCAATTACCCAAACTCATCGCTTTCGTGATCTCGATGCTACTGAAGTCGCGCTTAAGAGGCATTCGGACGAAGGCCGTCTTTGGCAGCTCGTTGATTGCAAACGAGGTGAGTAAAATTGTCTATGTCGATTTCTTACCGCAAGCATTAGCAGCAGGAAAATTCCTTGCGGCACCAGCACCGTATGTGATCGGCAAAGGTCTAGAACATGTACAGGCAGGCCTGGATATGCAAAGAAGTGGTGTGTCCGCTAGCAAAATAATTATCGCCCTCTGAGAGACAGTTATTCGCAGAATATTTAAAACTGTCGCATGCTAATAAACTCAGAATTCTAAGAAGGGAGCAGTTCTATGACTTCACTCAATACAGCGCATAAGACACTGATCATTTATGGCTTAATCATGGTACTTGCGATGGTACCTACGTATATCTGGTCGAAGTTAGATTCAAGGACAATTCGTGAGGTCGGTGTGTGGGTAAAGCCCATGAAATTCATGGCGGCAATGGCATTATTTGCCATCACTTCCGCATGGCTGATGTTGATTTCCGGAGTGAGCTCAGAAGCTAACTCCTCACTCAAATGGATCGCTATATTAATAGTCAGTACCTCTTCCTTTGAAGTGGGATATATCACCCTCCAAGCCATCATGGGAGAAGCATCTCACTACAATACGTCGGATTTACTGCATACCGTCATGTGTGCTCTGATGGGATTGTTCGCCGTATGTCTGACTGCATCGCAAGCGATACTCGCTTGGGTGATCTGGACTCACAATAGCAATTCGACCGCATCGGTAACGCTGATCGGGATTACGGTTGGTTTGATACTGACCTTTGTGCTTGCCACGGTGAGCGGCTTTCTTCTCGGGGGTAATCAGCCCCCACAAGGGATGGGGCTGCCAATAGTCGGATGGCATTTTTATAAAGATATCCGGCCATCGCACTTTCTCGGCGTTCACGCTCAGCAATTCATACCCGCCTTTGGTCTGTTGGCTGACCGGTTTCTGGGACAGTCAGCTTTTGTGGGGTTTAGTGCTATGACGATAGGCTACCTTCTGGCATGGGCAAGTTTAACTTGGGCAGGGCTGATGAGGTCGTAATGAGAGTAAAAGACAAGCCGTAGTAACATCAAAACTTTAAAGAAAAATGTATTCAATACACACTAGTTATTTTCTGGAAATGTCAAAAAAATGCCTCTGATTTTCGTACGTTTTATTCTAGGAATTATCTTGCTCCAGGTTCTGGGATGCTCTTCCGTACAAAGCTATCCCAAGTCCGATCACTATGATGGCACCAGCTTCTTTAATCCTGATAATCCAAAAGGTAACGGACTTTGGGATGGTTTGAAATTACTGTTTTCGTTTGATTTTGAAAGCTGGCCGGACTCGGTTAAAAATGCTCAGGCTCTTAATCTCCATAGAAATCGGGGTAAGGACGAGGTAGCAATTACCTTTGTAAATCATGCGACGGTACTGATTCAAACTGAACACTTTAATTTATTGACTGATCCTGTTTGGGCAGAACGTGTCAGTCCATTTAGCTGGATTGGTCCAAAGAGACATCGACAACCCGGCATCGCTTTTTCTGACCTGCCGGAGATTGATATCGTTGTCATCAGCCACAATCATTATGACCATTTAGATGTAGAGACACTCAAGCAATTAAATACTACTTTTCATCCAATGTTTATTGTCCCTCTCGGAAACAAGAAACTACTGGAAGAAAATGGAATACAACAGGTTGTTGAACTCGACTGGTGGCAAAGTGTAGAGACACCGCAAAAGCTTAAGCTGAGTTTGGCACCAGCGGAGCATTTTTCAAATCGCTGGTTATTTGATAAAAATCAAAGCTTATGGGGGAGTTATGTCATTTCCTTTAACGGACATACTGTGTATTTTGGAGGTGACACCGCGTACTCTTCTCATTTCAAAGCGATACGAGAGCACTTTGGTTCACCAGACATCGCATTTCTGCCCATTGGTGCCTATGAACCAAGATGGTTTATGAAGCAGGTGCATATGGATCCAGAGGAGGCCGTGCAAGCGCATGTAGACCTCGGGGCAAAACAAAGTATCGGAATACATTTTGGAACCTTTCAGTTGACCAATGAGAGTATTGACCGGCCTGTAAAAGATTTACATTCCGTGCTAGATCAGAAAAAAATAGTAAGAAATGAATTTCTGACACTTGAAGAAGGATCTACAAGATTATTCAAACTGAGTAATGTAAAAAATGATTTGTAGCGATGGTTTTATTTAAACATTGATTTTGAGTGAACATCTTCGCCTGCGATTAAAAAGTTGGCGCGTACTGGATAATGAAAAAAGCCAGGCTTACTGCCTGGCTTTTTTTACTCGTTACTCAAGTGTTTTTACGAAATTACCTCGCCTTTGCCTTAGCCTCGTCACCGGCGATAAAAGTGCTCATCTTTGCCGGGTCTATATATTTTTTAAACGCGGCATTCATTTGCTCCAAAGTCACCGCTTTGATTTTATCGTCCAGCGCCTGACTCCATGCCCAGGTACGGTTCAGATATAAATCGTAAGCCCAACCGCCAGCGATGGCCGCATCGCTGGTACGGTTTTGTGCGCGTTGTTGTAGTAAACCGGACTTGGCGCGGCTTAATTCTTCCTGCGTAAATCCCTGGCTCAGTGCGCGCTGTAATTCTTCTTTAATGGCGGCTTCTAGTTTGATTAAATTTTGTGGTGCCGCAGTGGCACTGATGCTGAAACTACCAACCGGATCAAAATCACCGGCAGATAAATCAGAACCACCGCCATAAGATAAACCGTCTTTTTGGCGAATCCGGTCCATCAGTCGTGAGTTCAATCCCGAGCCTGCACCGAAGATGTAATTTGCCAGACTGAGTGCCGGGTAATCGCTATCGTCTTGGCGTAAAGCTAGATTCATCCGGCTTACAAAATAGCCGTTCTCTTTGTCTGGCGTATTAAAGGTCTGACGTATTGCGGGAATCGTCTCCTGGTAATCGACCAGACGTGCGTAGGGTGCGGCACTTTTCCACTCTGCAAAGGCAGTTGTCACCGCTTGTTTGGTGCTCTCTACATCCATATCGCCGACAATCGCTAACTCACCTTTGGAGGCACCGTAAAACTGTTTGTAATAGGCTTTTATCTCTTCCAGATTCAGCTTGCGGGCGCTGGCAAGTGATTCGTCTATGGTTTGGCTGGCGCGAATATCGCCTTTGGGGTAGCGGTTAAAATGCTGTGCCAACGCCTGGTTGGCGACAGTTGATGGCTCGTTACGACTCCCCTCTACTCCTACAATCAGCGACTCGCGTGCTTGTATAAATTCGCTGGCGGGGAAGCTTGGTTCACGCAGTACATGCGCCATCAATGCGATGGCAGCGGGTAAATTTGCCTTGGTGGTCTGGTAAGAAAACGCATTGCCAGTAATTTTAAGTTTTGCCATTTCATCCGCTAACTGCGCGCGGCTATATTTGCTGGTGCCCGCAGTAAGCAAACCGCGAGTGAATGCGGCAACGGTTTTTTTATCGAATAAACTTTTCTCATCACCCCAATGCAAACTCAACGAAACGTTGACCGTTTCACCGCGAGTTTTCTTAGGCAATAACGCAAGATGTAAACCGCCGATGGTGGCATGCTGTGTACGCTTGTCGATATTGGCTGGCGTGGAATCAAATACTTCTGCGCTTAAAGTATCGGCCTTAGGTTTAAAGTCCTTCATGACATTAGCCATGCTTGGTGCAGCGCTGATCTCTGCGCGTTGTGGTGCATCCTCAGGAATGAACATGCCAATGGTACGGTTGTCACGGACAAAATAACGTTTGACTGCGGCAGTGACTTGCTCTGCTGTGACTAGCTGGCTATTGTCTCTGTCCTTAAACAAATACCGCCAGTCACCCAGAGCAATATATTCCGACATGCTGATGCCAATAGACTCGTGATTGTTTAAGATTTTTTCATACTCGTTAGCAGTGTCGAGTTTGACTCTGTCCATCTCTTCTTTGGTGGGAGGGTTCGCTTTAAAATCCTCTATCCCTGCTAGTAAAGCATCTTTAGCCGCATCAATAGACGCGTCTTTTTTTACCACGGCACCAATGATTTTAAGACCTGGCGCCACGCTGCCCAGATCGCTAGAAAATACCTGGACGACCTTGCCTGTTTCTACCAGTTGTTTGTGCAACCGACCATTGGGTGAGTCGGTCAAAATATCGCCCGCAAAGCCAAGCGGGTCACTATCCGGATGTAAGTTAGCCGGTGTCTTATATGCCACCATCACCAGTTGGATATCGCCTTTGCGCCGGACTACAAAATTACGCTCGCCATCCTGCGTAGGCTCTACTGTCCAGAACGTTGGCAGCACTCGTGTCGGCTTGGCGATTTTGCCAAAATCCGTAGCAATCCATTGCAGAGTTTTGGCCTGATCAAATTTACCGGCGACTAACAAAACGGCATTATCGGGCTGGTAATACTGATGGTAAAACGCTTGCAGATTTTCTATCTTAACGTTCTCAATATCACTGCGGTTGCCGATAGTAGCGTTGCCGTAATTGTGCCAGTCAAAGGCGACGCTTTGCATACGCTTCATCATTACGCCGCTAGGAGAATTTTCATCCCCCTCAAACTCATTGCGTACTACGGTCATTTCTGAATCCAAATCTTTTTTGGCGATATTGGAATGCACCATACGATCTGCTTCCATCTGCAAAGCCCACTTCAGATTATCGTCACTGGCCTGGAATAGCTCGTAATAATTGGTGCGGTCTAGCGAGGTGGTGCCGTTCATGCGCATGCCGCGCTGGTTAAATTGTTCAGTAATTTTTGGATTATTGGGTGTGCCCTTAAACATCATGTGTTCTAACAAATGTGCCATGCCGGTTTCGCCATAATTCTCAAAACGCGATCCCACCAGATAAGTCACATTGACGGTGATGGTTGGCTTGGATGCATCTGGCATCAGCAATACTTTTAAACCGTTTGGCAAACGGTATTCAGTAATCCCTTCTACGCTAGTAATCTGGCTGACGCCTTTTGGCAAGGCATAAGCGGCCAGATGAGTAAGGTCAGCCGCATTAGTTTTCGGCGAGAACAGTAAGCTCAAGGTCAGCACCAGACCAGACACCAGCATGCCACTTGCCATAGTTTTATGCATGCGTTGCCGGGCTGACTTTAGATTGCTGGAAAAAACATGGGCTGGAGCCATTGACGTAACCACAGGCAACTTAACTGCGGATGACTCAAATACAGGGGACAGAATCGACATCGATAATCCTTGTGGGCACTTCATCAAATAACGCGGGTATTTTGCTGCATGAGTTTAGAGGCTCACTTTAACAATCACTGATTAGAACGCTGCGGGCAAATTTAATTCCATTTACCGCAAAACAAATTTGTGTGGTTAAAACTACTATCTGGCCAACGATCCAAAAAAATATACTGTCATAAGTATATTTTAGTTGTCCATAGGATTACTGGACAATTAGCCGATTTTGTTTAATTTTTAGGGGAGTATATGCAATTACTCTACAAAATTACGCTGCTGAGGCCGGTATTTCTACACTCAGCGTCTGGCTACCAGACCAGCTAGCACTGGGTGCCAATACGACAGGACGCATGACGGTGGCGGCTTCGATGCATAGCATGTGTTGCTCGCCGCCGGCTTCCATATCGGCTAAGGCTGCAGCTTTTTCTGCCCCTGGATTCCAGACTACGGCGTCGGTAAATCCTGTTTGACTAATGCGGGTTATTTGCTGCGGCTGGTACATCACTAGTTGTGCTGGGAGTTGTGGCACATTGGCATAAATTCTGTCGATCTCACCTGTAATCCGCAAACTCGCGTCTTGCTCCAGACACTCGCTGACGCCGCTGACCGAGTCCCGATAACGCAAACCCGCCAAGCCATGCACGCTCACATCGGCAATCTGATCCACCGCCAGATAGGTGTGTAAAGCGCTGGTAAAACTAAAACTGGTGTCGCCAGTATTGTGGATGCTTAGTTGTATTGTCAGGCGATTGCCCGCCACGCTGACGGCGAGTTCTGCGCGAAAAACATGCTGCCAGATTTGCAGGCGGGCGATATTTTCTTGCAGATCAAAAATTGCATATGCAGCGTCTTCGGCGCTTTCTGTCCTGTAACCAGTTTCCACTAAACGCCACAAGGATGTGCGCGCAAAGCCATGTTTAGGCAAGGCACCGACGTTAGCAAATTGCGGAAAAATCACAGGCACGCCGCCGCGAATGGCAGTGCCATCCGAGGTTGATGAGGCCTTACTCAAAAATAACTGCTCACGACCACCAGCAGGTATCCACGAGTACGCATGCGCACCATGCGGAGTGATAGTGGCGCGGGCGCCATCTTTAGCTTGCAAAATCAATGGTGTCATCAGACTTCATCCGTGGTGATAAAAGACAAAAAATTGGATCTGCCAGTATAGGAGCGAAAGGCTTTTTTTGTGGAGGCGGCTTAAAAAATGATCTGTAAAAATTGTATCTCGACTTACATAAGCTTTATATCCGCGCCAAGCAACGCAATCCAGTACAAAAATTATATAGGTGACAATTGGTACAACAATATTAATCAGCAGACCAGACCTTTCTCTACGAGAAAGCGACATACCGTTTTCAAACTCTAGCGGTATAACGCATAATGGCTAGGCGTTGTGCGCGCTGAAGGTCATTTTAGGCTTCCTATTTCATGTCCAGATCTCACAAAGTCTTCCCTACTGTCCATTTACATCCCAACGCATTTCTTGCGCGTGCTGCGCTATTGGTATTGCTGTACCTGGGTACCGGGCATCTGGGCTTAGCTGTAACCTATCTCTCCCCTCACATTAGCTTGTTATGGTTGCCTGCGGGTGTCGCCGTGGCTGGGCTAATGCGCTATGGTAACCGCATGCTGGGCGTGATTTATCTCGCCGCTTTTTTACAAGATTTGTCGGCAGGCTTATCGCCAGCAACTGCTGCTCTGGTTTCATTTGGCAACACCTTGGCGGCCTTTGTATGTTGCATGGTCTTGCGCTACAAAGAGGTACACCCGCAGTTTTTACAACGTAAAGATGTAGTCTGGTTCACCATTGCCGCCATGTTGGGTATGACGATGTCTGCCAGTATTGGCACCTTAGTACTTGGCTGGCACGGCTGGGTAGAAAATCTTCCCTTGACCTGGTCTACCTGGTGGGCAGGCGATCTGGTCGGGACTTTGTTGATGGCTCCTTTGTTACTGTCACTGTCTGCCAGTTCAGTTAAAGACCTGATCAAGCGCCGGGAAGAAATCATCATTTTCCTGCTGATTTTTTGCACGATTAACTGGTTTATCTTTATGGTGACCGAGCGCCAGATTGATCTGACGTTTATCGTAGTCGCCACTACAATCTGGTCTGCATTGCGGTTTGGCGTGACGGGTGCGACGGCAATAGCCCTGGCCTCATCTGCAATCGCGGCATTGGCAACGGCCAGCGGCAGAGGGCCGTTTACTGACTTGCAATCAGAGAGCAGCTTATTGGTTCTGTGGGCCTATATGTTCACTATGACGATCGTAGCTTTGGTGATTACCGCCTTGCAAGCAGAAAGTTTGCAAGCAGCGCGTGAGATACAAGATGCCTTAGAACGCATCAACAAAGTGGCATCCCGCTTACCCGGTTTAATCATGCAATACCGCATACGCGCTGACCGCAGCGTCAGTGTCCCTTATGCCAGCGACGCTATTTTGGGGATATTTGAGGTGACGCAAGAACAGGTGGTGAGCGATGCTCTGCATGTATTACAGAAAATCGATAGCGGCGATGTAGAAAAGGGCAACATCAGCCTGCGCGAAGCGACCAGAACCATGTCGCCCTGGCAAAATGAATTCCGCTTCCGCCGTGCGGATGGCACCGTGCGCTGGTTAATGGTTGACGCATTACCAGAGCGCGAAGCCGACGGCGCCATGCTATGGCATTGTTTTGTGAGCGACATTACCGAGCGCAAACAGGCTGAAAAAGATTTACGTATCGCGGCTTTTACTTTTGAGTCGCAAGAAGGGATTTTTGTCACTGATGCTGATTGGCAGATATTGCGCGTCAACCATGCGTTTTCAAAAATCGCGGGCTACGACAGCAATGAGTTAATTGGTCAAAAAATCCGGCGTCACTACGATAAGCAGCAAGATAAAGCTTTTTACGATGTCCTCATGGACTACTTAAAAGAACACCATTTCTGGCAAGGTGAGTTATGGAATCGTCGTAAAAACGGGGAAATTTATCCACAAATGATCACCGTGACTGCCATCACAGATAGCCGTGGCGACATCACAAATTACGTTGGATCATTTACCGATATTAGCCGCCATAAAGGTTATGAGGCAGAAATCCGCAACCTGGCTTTTTACGATCCGCTCACCCAATTACCGAACCGCCGCTTGCTGATGGACCGGCTGCAACATCTGATTAGCATTAGCAAACGCAATGAAAGTCACAGCGCGATTTTGTTCATCGATCTGGATAATTTTAAAACGCTGAATGACACCCGCGGCCATGATGCCGGGGATATTTTGTTGGTAGAAACTGCCCGCCGGTTACAAACTTGTATGCGTGAATGCGATACCGTGGCACGTCTTGGCGGTGATGAATTTGTGGTGGTGCTGGAAGAACTAAGCCATACACGCAATGAGGCGATCCAGCAAACTGACCGTATTGCAGAAAAAATCCGGCAAGTATTAAGTCAGCGTTACGCGATTATGGATTTTGAACACCACGGCTCTAGCAGTATCGGCGCTTGTCTGTTCCAGGGAAATGACGTCACCGTCAAAGACTTATTCAAACGTGCCGATACCGCGATGTACGAGGCAAAAACTTCTGGGCGTAATGCCGTACGTTTCTTTGATCCGGCCATGCAAGCAATCCTAGTCGTGCGCATGATGCTGGAGTCTAATTTACGTCTGGCATTGGCGCAAAACCAGTTCCAGTTGTATTACCAGGTACAAGTCAATTCCGATGGCAAATTGATCGGTGCCGAAGCACTGCTCCGCTGGATACATCCTGACCGCGGCTTTATATCGCCAGCCGATTTTATTCCACTGGCAGAAGAAACCGGATTAATTATTCCGATTGGTCTTTGGGTGATGGAAACCGCCTGCGCGCAAATCAAACTATGGGAGGCACATGAAGATAGTCGCCACCTTAGTCTAGCCGTCAACGTCAGTGCCAAACAATTTAAACAGGCCGATTTTGTCGAGGCTTTTACCGAGATAGTCCATCGGCACGGGATCGATCCGACACGCTTAAAAATTGAACTGACCGAAAGCACGGTGCTGGATAATGTTGATGCCACGACCGAGAAAATGCATCAACTTAAAAAACTAGGTATTTCTTTTTCTATGGATGATTTTGGTACTGGCTATTCTTCACTCGCGTACTTGCAACGACTGCCGCTCAATCAACTCAAAATCGATCAATCATTTGTACGTGATTTAAGCGACGACGAGAACGACGCAACCATCGTGCGCGCGATCATTTCGCTGGGTGTCAATCTTGGCTTAAACGTGATTGCGGAGGGTGTAGAAACCGACGCACAACGTAGCTTTTTGATACAGCATAATTGTCTCGCCTTCCAAGGTTATTTGTTCTCTAAACCCTTGCCGCTGGACGGATTTTTAAAATTGCTGGCGTTAGACAGCTCTAAAAATCCTACGTAAAAATAGAGTGACGTATGGCAGGACTTTAGTCCGAATGCGATCGATAACAAGTTAGGGCGGTTTTGCGTAAGTACTAATTTATATCAAATTGAAAAATCAGAAATATAAGGATCAAATGTGGCTAGTCTGATGGCTTGGATCAAACAAATTTTTATACGAACGACACCAATAGCAGTTCGGACTCCGCTCAGCTCAACAGACACGTCTTACGTCAATAACGGACAAATAAATCCAACAGAGTCAGTGGAAAAATCGGCAGCGTCATTAATGCAAATAGACGACCTCACCGCTAACAATACCACCATCAGTACCGACATCGATTGGCAGGCAGATTATCTGCTTTGGCTATTAGAAGATTTGCTGGTTGAAGCTGGTTTGGGTCCAGCCACTGCCGCCTCCAATCTCAGTGCGCTGCAATTACTGCAACAACTACAAGAATTAAGCCGGAGTAAATTTGCAGGCCAGGATTTAATTCCACGTGTGCCCGCGGTGTTGCCACAACTTTTCAAAAGTTTGCGCGATGAAAACGCCTCAGGTAAAAACCTTGCTGACATCATCGCAAAAGACGTGGTGCTGGTCGCCGAGGTCTTGAATGAAGCGAATAGCTCTTTTTACGGCACCAGTAACAAAATCAATAATCTGGAAAGCGCACTGCTACTGCTAGGGCAAAACGGCTTACGGATGTTATTAGCAAAAGTCTCTTTCCGCCCCATCATCCAACTACAATCGGGCAGCCTGAGCAAGCTCTTGGCGCCCGTCATCTGGGAACAATCCGAAGCCTGCGCCAACGCTGCCCGGCTATTCGCCATAGAGCGAGGCGAAGATCCCTTCCCCGCATTTTTAGCCGGCCTATTACAAAGCGTCGGCATGATCGTCGCCTTACGGATTGCTGACCGCACCGGCAGGCGGCAAAGGTTTCCAGACGATGCACGGTTCAGGGCAAGATTAGTAAAAGATGCCCATCACCTGGCAGCGAGAGTTGGAGAGCATTGGGGATTTCCAGCAAACGTCATCAACGCCATTGATGAGCAACACAACCACAATGCCCAAAATACCAAAGACAAGATTAACAGCAGCGATAAAGTCCCACGCAGCGCGATGGGGCAAATTCTGTATCAGGCCAGCCAAGTCAGCCAGATTTGTCTGCTACAAAAAGCAGGGCTACTGGCAGAAGACGACGAAGCTCTGGTGCTCACCCTGACCACCAGCAGCAAACGCTGCCTGCGTGCGGTTAAAAAACGAAATATTGCGAATGACAGCGTCGCCTGCTGATCAAGTAAACTCTAACTTTATAAACCTATCGCAGACAAATCAATCCGGCCGTCCTTCATGGGCGGGCACCAGAAATAACTGCCGGTGACTGGCTGGCTGAATTTGAAGATTGCGTCGACGATGCCGTCTTCTGCTCCGGACATGCGGCGCAATTGTGCGGCGAATGGGTAAAACGAGCTGCCGAAGGAGACGAAAATTAAACCTGCTTTGCCTTGTTCTGCCCATGGCATGGAACGACGCAGCGAGAATGCTTCGGGTTCGAAATCTTCTTGTGCTGTGCGTTTGACGTGAGCAGATTCCGGTGCATCTTCCAGCTCTTCGTTATCGCTTCTGCGACGGCCAACGGCGTTGTCTTGGTCTTGGCTGGGCATAGCGTCAAATTTATCGAAATAGTGTAACCATTGCTGGACGGCGACCATGCTACTGCCGTCTAAGCCTGCGCCCTGTCCTTGTACGATGGCGGCGCTGAAGGCGGCTTCGTCTTTCGGGTTTTCGGTGCCGTCTTCATAGCCGGTGAGGTCGCGATCAGTATCGTACTTAAAGCCATCAATTGCCTGTTGCAAATCGAAGGCGGGATTTAATGCAAGTCGCACGCGGCGAGTCTGGTGCGCCAGTTCGCCACGCTCGGTTTCTCGCAACCAGCACCATACGGCTGCGGGAGTCGCAGGCAAGCCGACACGGCTGCCTTCGATGCCGACAAATTCATATAGCCCGTCGATCGTCTTGCCTAAAGCGGCGACTAGGGACGCGCCTAAACCCAGCACGACATGGTCGCCATCGACTAGCGAAGACAATGCAATGAGCGCGCTGCGGATAGCTGCGATATCGGCTGCAGGTTTGATCGTAAAGCTAAGATAAGTCGCGTGCGGAGTGATGTGTTGCAGAATACCGTTTTGCATTTGAGTGACCGAAAGATTTGAATTGGATAATGAAGAGGGCGAAGAAGAATTTTAATCAGGATTGGCTGAGCCTGCTAACAGTTTTGCGTCAGTAAAAATACTCAATTTTGCAGGCGTAGCGGACGGACATAGTAGATATCCCATTCCGTCTCGTGACTAAATACAAATCCATGTTTAAGATAAAACAAGTTAGCGTCGCTTTGACGTAAAGCACCGACATGTAAACTCAACCCAAGCTGATCTGTTTCGCTAAAAATTTGTTGCAATACCTTACTACCGATGCCTTGCCCATGATGCAGAGGATCAAGATATAAATGGTCTAGCATCAGCCCGGCATCACAGGGTTTGACCGCCACAAAACCAATTCGCTGATCGCCATCAATCACAATATGGCGTGTCACTGTAGGGTCATAACTGGCACGTAATCGTTCACGCGCACGTTGCGGGCTAAATCTGCCTATGCGCTCCAGACTGGCTTGCATAGCGCGGATGCGCAGAGCTAACAGCGCCTCAAAATCGGCTTCTGTTGCGGGGATCAGTTCTATTGTTTGCATTGTTGGCGGACTGACATTGCGTATTACTTATGACTCACTTTTTGCAATTACTTTGCTTACTCTTCTGGCCAGGCAGCCATTACGACTTCTTCAATGTCGTCAGGATTATTGACTTTTTTTAATACGCTTTGCCATTCTTGAGGAGAGGGCTTGGCACGGGTAGTGAATTTGGGCATTTCATTAGCCCGTTTAAAATCAAACATTTTGGGTGTGTCGATATTCATCTTGATACCAAATACCACCAGACCCCGGTCGACAGAAAATGGACTGATTTTTTTGACAGCGTCACTAATTGCATTCTCATAAAATTCATGCAAAGCAGGTTCCATATCCAGCCATGTCGCTACCTTGCCATCGGACCGCACGGCGATCACCAGATAACCGCTGGTGGAGGGGATCGATGCTTTTTTTAAGGCTTTCCAAATCTGCGACTGCACTTTGTTAGAGAAGCGTGCCATCTCGTCGGGTTTGATTTGTTTGGACTTCAATACATCTTCAGACTGGAAGAAATACAGGCTGTCAAAGCGCGTTTCTGCCGCCTGACCTGGACTAGCCAGCACCGACAATAACAGCAAGAAAATTGATAGCAGTAGTTTCATGTTTGAGCCAATCAATACGCTAAATCAGTTGGTCACAAAAACGCCGGCAGCACGATTTTTTTGTACATTATTCCAGTTAAACACCTGGCCATTCATGGCAACGTAGACACCTGCTGGCAATAGCTGTGCTACACCGCAGGCAAAGCCGAGATTAAACAAGGCGTCTGAATTGGCGATTTCGTAAGGGATCATCGCGCCGGTAAAAACGATAGCTTTATCCAAATTGGCTGCGCCCAATACCTCAGCTGTTTCGCGCATGGTGTCTGTGCCGTGGATGATCACAATCGCGTGCTCCGGTGCTTGCTGACATGATGCCAAAATCCGCTGACGATCCGCGTCCACCATATCGAGTGAGTCCATTAATTGATCCGCTTCCAAAGCCACAGGCACAGTGATGCGCGCACGCTTAAGAACGTCGGGTAAATGGCTGTGTGCAAAACTTAACTTCCCTGCCAGCTCATCATAATGTTTATCGAAAGTGCCGCCGGTGCCAATGATGCGTAATGTCATAATGGTTTTGTCATGAGAAGGTTGATCTGGTGGGTATATTGTAGCGCTGAAGTTTACTCGCAGCGAAATTGGATTAGACTTCTCACTACTTTTGTACTAACTTTGTTGATTAGTCCGGCAGCGGCAACGTCGCTGTTACCTTTAAAATAGACCTTTAAAACAAACCTCTAACACAGATACATATCAGCATGAAACCGATCGCTCCCGGCACTGTCATTTTCCATCGTCATCGCGGCTATGGCGTGCTGACGTCCGTTAATTTACTCACGGGTTGGGTGGCAGCACGGTTTGGCGATGAATCGCGCACGCTGGATTTAAATTTATCTACTGATGATGTGCAACATGCCGATGGCGAAGCGATTTTATTCCGCCGCCAGCCGCCAGAGCGCATGCCACATGCGCGCCTGATGGTGATGGTGCGTGACTTGCATCAGGCTGGCTACCAAAAATTGTATTTGTACAGCTGGCCGAAACCCTCTGGCCTGCATTGGCGCTGGCAATTATTCACAGGACCGCGGCAATGGATGCAAAGACCGTGGCGCGAGGGCTGGTATGGCTCTGGCGCGGATTACAACTTCAATCCGGTCATGGGGTGGGGCGATGCTCCGGGCGCGAGCACGACAGAATTAGTCGACGCTTTCGCCCGGTTTGACCCCGCCGGACTAGCGCAAGCCTTGGGCCGCGACGAAGACCATACCATCTGGTTTGCCCAAATCTGTGAAGTTTTGCTCCCTGACTATGCATACAGTCTGGGAGCCGATACGCCCGACAATCCGCTACCTCTGTATCTGCCAACCATGCCGGTACGTCAACGTTTGCCAGAACGCGCCGACCTGCGACTCAGTTACCCGCCCGGCTGGGAACAAACTTGGAGCGCCGACAGCTTAAGCCGCCGCCATCAAATGCGTGCCATGGTGCGACATGACGTGATTCCAAGCAGCTTTAACTTATCGCTAACGCCATAGCAAAAACCATATACTCCCCGTATAAATTTGTAAATATGGCTTATTGCCCAGACTTTGATTGGACGACTTAAATATACATATAGGGAGTATGATTTTTTACAGATGTGATCGACATCAATGTGGCTGCCACATCCAAGGGTTGATAACAGCTAAACCAGCTGCATCAAAAGGCGATGTATCGCGCGTAGCTACTGCAAAACCATGTGTCGCCGCGATAGCGGCAATATAGCCGTCTGCAGGCGCAATGGCCAGTCCCGCGGCACGAGCACGGGAGCGCAACGTCGCATAGGATTGCGATGCAGCGTCGTCAAACGCCAGGACGCGTCCCGCGAACAGCGGTAAGACTCGCTGCTCAAGGCTGGTACCAAGCGTATCCCGGCGTTTGCCGTCTGGTAACGCAGCGATACCAAAGCGTAATTCCGCAAGACTGATGGTCGAGAGATACAGCGTTTCGATGATCTGCGCGTCTATCCAGGCAAGCACGTTGGCGTTGCCTGCTACTTTCAATGGTTCTGAGATGATGTTGGTATCAAGCAAGATCATTCAAAACTCACTGGTTCGGCTGGTGTCCTATCGCGTTCGATCTCAAGATCAATGCCGCCCACTTCTCGGCCAATGTCGGCTAAGAGTGTACCAAGCTTAATCCGTCCCTCCGGTCGAACCGCAGATTCGAGGATCGCCCGAATTTCAGCCTCAGTACTGCGGCCATGCGTAGCGGCACGCACGCGCAAGGCGCGATGCGTTTCATCAGACAAGTTGCGAACAGTAAGGGATGCCATTGCGCTCACTCCTATAAATTGATATCAATGATGGCATTATAGTTTATTGATATCAATTTTGCGATGTCAAAAAAGTGTTTTCCGGCACGATTAAAAACATGGCGCGTGATCTCTGCTAACGTTAATTACTCGCTGAGGTATGAGCAAAAACCATATACTCCCCGTATAAATTTATAAATATGGCTTATTGTCCAGACTTTGATTGGACGACTTAAATATACATAGATAGAGTATATATTTTTCGCCAATAAATTAAAGACATCTGAACCGTCCCTCAGCTCCATCGTGCAGCATGGCTGCCTAATGGCGACGGTGGCAAATCAAACCCTGGCATTGTTTCTGACATGCGCTCGACCGGAGCAATGGCCCTAATCTGCCCGAAATCTGAAGACATCGTTTGAAGGTAAGCGGCGACTTCTGTTTGGCTTAATTCGGCCTGGTTTTCTATCCGCCGCACACTAGTGTCAACCATACCTAGTGTTTGCAACCAATGGCCAGTTTGTGCCAGCGATATCCGCACTAGCCAACTGCCGCCCTCTACAGCCCGACGTTGCAATGCGACCATGGCACCGAATGCGGCGAGATAACCTGTTGCATGATCTAGGGCTTGGCAAGGTAATTTCCCCGGCGAATCCAGATGGCTGCTCTGCCCTTCTTGCCACGCAATGCCGGTAGCCGATTGCACCAGACTATCAAATCCTCTGCGCTCTGCCCAAGGCCCTGCATGGCTATAGGCGGACAAGCTGACTTGTATTAAGCCTGGTCGTAATTCACTCAAAGCCTGTGTGGAAAACCCTTGTGCGGCCAAAGCTCCGGGGCGATACGCTTGCATAAAAATGTCGGCACCGCTGACCAGTTCACGTAAGGTCGTGGCATCTTTTTCCTGTCGCAAATCCAGTTGGGCAGAACGTTTGCCGCGCCCGGTGTCGATCACCAGCGGCATAATATTAGGGAGGTGCGCAGCGCTCACCGCGAGCACGTCTGCGCCGTGTTGTGCGAGCGTTCGTGCGCCTACTGGTGCGGCGATTACCCTCGACAAATCGAGTACGCGAACCCCGCTTAGTGGGCGCTGAGCAGTAGCTCCGACAGGTTGATTTGCCTGCGCTGTTTTGCCAATCGGCTCTGCTGGCGCGTCGCCAATCCGGATGATTTCTAGTAACGGTAATGAGGCAATTGCTGCTGCTTGCGGATGCGCATTCCATTCGCTGGGCGTGCGTATCATCGCCGCGCATAATCCTTCTGCTGCCAGGCGCTGATCCAGATCGGCTGCGCGCCAACCACCAATTGCCTTGGCTACCGCATCACGATTATTTGCGCATTCCAAGACCCGTAAAACACCATCTCGATGGTGCGGAAAGTTAGTATGCAATTGTATCCAGCGTCCATCACCAGCCTGATAATAACCAGCAATCGGGCTCCATACATCCGCAGGTGGCTTACCGTCAACGGTCAGATACCGCTCGCTACGAAACATCGCCATGGCGTGTTTCATATCGATACTAATTTGCTGGCTGCGAGCTGAACTATGGCCCGATCGCAAACGCCAGATATCCGCCGCCGCCAGCGCCTGCGCACCCAAGGTAGCGGCAGCAATCGCGCCAACATGGAAAGACGACGGCAACTGATACTCTGCATTTAAGAACGACAAATTAGCGAGACTTTGCGGATCACATTTGGCGTCAGCCCATAACGATGCCAAGGGATTGAATGGAACTTGCATAGCACTTACTCTCCACAGATTTGATCAGACCTAGTTTTATCAGGTTTACTTTCATCCGACAAACTACCATCGTAAAATTTTGATCTGAAACGTTTATTCTCAATCATTTCTATACCTTAAATTACCTATACTCCCCCATTATTTTTACAAAAATAGCCAATTGTCCATACTTTAATTGGACGTTTAATATATACATAGCGGTGTATGTATTAATAACATAGAAAATACCGAGTGAACTCAGCAAACAAATCTGCTATAAAAATCGTATAGAAATCGATAAGTCGCAGTGCGTAAACACTTTTTTATCAGGCTGTTATGATTGCTGGCTTCGACCTCACTCGCTACTTTACTCACTAGCTCACTCGCTTTTTGGAGATCACTATTTTGAAACTCAACAAGATATCCGCCAGCCTGACTGGCACATTAGTTTTGCTGCCTTTTTTGCTCCCTACCCTACCGGTACAAGCACAAGAATCGGCTACCGATGCGCCACAAAAAGTGATCGTCAAACAAGCGATGGTGGAGCAAATCGTGCAAGAGATTTCAGCCAAACGGATCGACGCTTATATCAACAAACTAGTGAGCTTTGGCACGCGGCACACTATGTCGGACACGAAGTCCGATACCCGTGGCATCGGCGCGGCACGGCGCTGGATTAAATCGGAATTGGAACGCTGCGGCGCTAATGGCAAACTCAATGTCAGCTTTGACAGCTATACCGAAGCCGCTGGCCGTAGGCTGACGCAAGCGACTGACATCGTCAATGTAGTGGCAGAGCTAAAAAGTGCAGTCCCCAGCGATCGCTACTACGTCGTCAGCGGACATTACGACTCTCGCGCGACCGATGTGATGGATGCCACCTCCGTGGCACCCGGCGCCAATGACGACGCCTCGGGCACTGCGGCGGTAATGGAAATGGCGTGTGTCATGGCGCAGTCCAAATACAAGTTCAACGCCAATCTGATTTTTATGGCGGTAGCAGGCGAAGAGCAAGGTCTGTTCGGCGCGGCACATTTTGCAAAATCCGCGCGAGCAAAAAATATGAATATTGCCGGCATGTTCACCAACGACATCATCGGCAGCTCGCGCGCGGATAACGGCCATATTGACAATACCCAGGTACGTTTATTCGCAGAAGGTATTCCAGCCCTCGCTGAATTGCCAGAACCGTTACGCACTTTGATTTCTACCGGCGGCGAGAATGATTCTATCTCGCGCCAGCTGGCACGACAGGTCAAGCAGATCGGTGAAACCTATGTACCCGATTTTAAAGTCACCATCGTCAACCGCCGCGACCGCTACCTGCGCGGCGGCGATCATATTCCGTTTTTAGAACAAGGTTATGCCGCGTTGCGCTTCACCGAACCGAATGAAGATTTCAATCATCAGCATCAAGATGTACGTACTGAAAACGGCATCAAGATCGGCGACCTGCCCGAATTTGTCGACGTCAATTACACCGCGCAAGTAGCCAGAGTAAACGCCGCAGCCTTAGCCACACTCGCACTGGCACCGGCATCACCTACGCAAGTCAAAATACAAACCGCACAACTCGAAAACAGCACCAGCCTGGTATGGCAAGCCAATGTCGAAACCGACCTGGCAGGCTACCGCATCCTCTGGCGCGAAACCACCGCAGCCAACTGGCAACACAGCCTGGACGTCGGCAACGTCACAAGTTACACGATGAAAAATGTGTCGAAGGACAATGTGTTTTTTGGAGTGCAGGCAGTGGATAAAAAAGGTAATGCCAGCGTCGCCAGCTATCCCTTGCCTTTGCGCTGAGCTTTAGTGACTTATTAGTTATCAATTGCAGCAAGACCAAGTTCCTGCCGAAAGAAGTAGGTACGATTAGCTCCGCGTAATCGTAAGCATGTTAGTCGCTAGCATGTCCAGCAGGAAGCAAGTACACGGCGATAGTTGTGCATCGTTTAGACCCATGTTGAAGTAAACGGGCAGCTTTGCATGCGTGCGATTACGCTGCGCTAATCTTACGTACTCGGGCTAACGTCTGAATTCACCGGCCTGCGCGGTTTTTCGCGCAGGTCCGGTGGAATGAAATGTTAGCCATTTCGCACCGTTGCGATTAAGGTGTCCCCGGGATTTTTTCGTACAGACCCGCAAGGTCCGCTTGTTCCGCGGGAAAATGGTTGCAGTATTCGCGCATGAACCAATGGTAGAGCTGCTCGCTTTTCACGAAATAGGGCATGAAAAAACGAATTGCATCTTCCTTTGGCTGTAGGCTAGTTAGATACGCTTTTTCCTGTTGATTCCATCCACTCCAACGCATGAGATCGACGGTGTCGAGTAATAGCCGATAGGTCTTAGTTCCTGCAAAGTCCCATTCGACGGAAGTGCTTGGTAACGACCGATGTGTGGTGAAGTTTCTGAGTTTTTTTACGCACGCCGCAAGCAGATCGTTCTGAAAAATTGAGGCTACCTTAGTGTCGTAGTCAGTCTTGAAGGCTTTCGGAAACGATCCTGCTTGCACTGCAACGCGATAATGATCGATTAGCGTTCCGGCGGACATAAGGAAGTTATAAAAAGATCTAACTGCATCTATGCAGTAGTCTTCGCCATTTCCTGGCATGTCCATCTTGATGTGCATCGCGTACGCATTGATGTTGGCATGTTGCATTAGATCTAAGTGGTTTCTCTTGAACATAAGGAAACTGAGCTCATGATCAATCAGAAACTTTCCTGTCTTTGAATTAAACACGCGATCTCCCGAAGGACAAATGGCTAACGTAACGGTGAGCGGATAGCCGCACACAAATTAATAAAATATTTCGTCATTTTGCGGCCAGTCCGATCGACCATCTTGTTAGGCATCACTGAATTTTCCCAGCATTCTCTTGTACGTACTTCTTCAGCTCATTCGCCATGAATGGCACGTCAAATGTTTCGCCTCGCTCAACTCGTTTGGCGAACATTACTGGCGCTGCTATCGTCAATGTTGTTCGCTTATAACGCAAAACCACACCGGGGCCGTACTCATCGTGAACTTCCGACCGGGATAGCCCTGGCACGAATGCAATCAGCGCGTCGCCATAAGCCACACCCAAAGCAATCCAAGTATTTCGATCAGCGTGTTTTATTGAAGGATCTTCTGCAAGAGTCTGAAGGACTCTAAAATCCTTTGGTGCTCGAGAAAGCATCTGTCCCGGATTTCGCTTACTAACCATTCTGTTCACCAAACGACGAAATTCATCCAGCTCGGCCTTCGACTCGGCGGACAGAGGCGTGAACACTGGGGGCTTTGGATTCCCCTGTGCCGCAGCAGTCACGACTGTAAAAAATAGAACGACTGCCTGAAATATCTTGAGCATAAGGAATGATGCCTAACGTGATTTAATTTTCATTTTGCAATAATAACCGACCGAAGAAAAATAACAAGCTTGCTCTACATCTCTTGAAACGCTGATGAACGTTAGCGATATTTAGCAAACGTAGGGTACGTTACACGCACTGCAGTAGCTACGAAACTTGATAATAAAAACTCAGTAATATCAGTGTATTTATCTATACTCCCTCTAACAATTCGTATAAATATGCCTATTGTCCATATAAAACATGGACATGCCAAATATACATATAGGGAGTATTTCTAAAATATGGTGCGTGAAACGCAACCAGATCATTGAACGCAGATAACTCTTCCGGCAGCTTTACGCCTGCCGCTCGTAACGAGTGGCGCAATGATCAAGCAGATTCCATGTCGGCATGGAACACAATAGATTCCACATCAGATGCCGGATAGTCGACTGCAGGCTTATTCCTCGCGCCAGAACTATTGATTAATTTCTTGTACTTTGGGGGGGCCATATAGGAAGGGTTAGGCGTCGTCTTGCCCACTGGCGACATTCGCTGCGAGTGACTAGCCAAACTCTCGGTCTGACTCAAATGGGTTGATGCTGTAGCCATTCTCGTGGCACTCGATGATTCTGATGTGGCTTGATTCAATACGAATGGCAATGAACGCCTGTGGCTCAAGTTGATTCGCAAGTGCATCTTCAACTGAAACGCCTAGTTGCGCCATAGATGGTGGTGCTTGTAGGTCGCCTGCGTTGACTTCAATCTCTAAGACGCAGAGACCAAACCTTCTTGCAACGGAGCGCGTGGGCGTGACGAACAATCCTGCGACGTTGTCTTGTGGCCCGTGAATCTTACGCGCGTATGGAATGTGGCAGTCGATCCCGTGCTTGACGAATTCACTAGCGATCTCTGGCGTTGTACCGTGGTAGACGAGCATTCTTCGACGCCTAACGCAAAATTGAGCGGCACGCGCTTGCGCGTCCGGCGGAACGAAGTGGAGCGAACTCGAATGTTTTGGTAAGACTCACAGTGACATCCATAGTAAGAGATGTTTACCCGCTTCAACACTCTTTTTCGCGTGGTCATTAAGCATACCAATACATGGCTCGACATCCGCAACCGACCACCTATCAATAGCCAAATCTTCTTGAGTAACCCAACGCTCTGCAACTGCCCTGAACTCAGAAATAGGTAAAGCCGCTAATGTGTCCCGAAACGTGATCGGCAGGAGGAACAACCAAGGGCCATCTTCATTCGATGCAACAAGGCATTCCTCGCCTTCTAGGGCCTCCGCCTCGGCTGTTGAGCCAAGCACGGTCAGCAGTGCCGCGAGTTTAAAATTGTCTAATCCTTTTAGTTCGAGACTCGACCAGTCTTTCCGCTGAGGGTATTGATCGAAGATAGTGGAAGCCTCGTCCTTTGATGCAATGAGAATGTCGGTGAGCATATTTTTTGAGTCTTAACGTTGATTTGAAAGGCGCGCACGCTGCTTTGGAATTTTACAAGAAGCGCTCGATCGCGCGTCATTTTCGAAAACCATGTTAAGTTTTCTTCTTTTCGATAGCAACACCATCTTCGATTTCGAATTCACGTAGTTGGTAATCGGCTGAGCTCGGACTTCTGACAACATCTTTCCGTCGCAATTCGCTTGCTCCGTGACGAATAAAATTCAATCTAACTTCTTCGAGCGACAAGTTGTTGAGTGGATCTTCGGGTGGTATGGCATCATCAGAACCGTCGTCTCCCCAATAACATATTTCACATATTTCGCATCTATCTATACCTTGGAAAACAGCGAAGCCGCAGCAAGGGCACTCATATAGATTCGAAATTTCTGAACGTCGACGGTTTAACATGGAACTTAACGTGATTTAATTTTCATTTTGCAATAATAACCGTCGAAAGAAAAATAACAAGCTCGTTCTACATATCTTGAAACGCTGATGAACATTAGCTATTTTTAGTTAAACTGATTAAATGCACAGTATAACCAAATGGACAAAAACATCGCTTTTGTAAAACCTCGTTTACTTGACCAAGTGCGTGAAACACACCCAACGCCTGCTTGGTAACAACGCAATGCCAGATCACGTTTTGTATGTTGACGGACGAGGTCGTTGTAACTGGACGATTTTGCTGATGTCCCATATGACTCAAGGATTTAAAACATTCTTTGGCGTGCCATTAGCAAAGTCGACGATATTTTGAAATGCAGCGCGGAAGTAAATCTCGTAGCTGTCTTGCTCTACATAACCCAGATGCGGCGTGGCGAGGACGTTTTCCATTTGTAATAGAGGATGCTTGGCGGGTACCGGTTCTGTCTCAAACACATCAATGGCGGCAACCCCTGGACGACCTAGTGGTAAAGCCGCCTCTAGCGCACCGCTGGCGACCAGTTCTGCGCGGCTGGTATTGACGAACAGGGCGTCCGGTTTCATCAATGCCAGGTCGGCGGGGGTGACGATGCCGCGGGTAGCATCGTTTAAGCGCAGGTGCAGGCTGAGCACATCGCATTCGGCAAAAAAAGCTTCTTTAGACATGGCAGTCTGATAACCATCTTGTTGTGCCTTAAGGCGACTTGGCTCGCGCCCCCAGACCATGACTTGCATGCCAAACGCTTTGCCAAAACCGGCAATCATTTTGCCAATTTTGCCGTAGCCCCAAATCCCCAGCGTGCGGTTTTTTAATACCCGTCCTAGGCGGTTGCGGGTCGGGTCGATGGAGGCGGTTTGCCATAGACTGTGCTGCAAATTATTGGCGTAGTGCGGGATCTGACGTGAGGCTGCCATGATCAAGGCCCAGGTCAATTCGGCAGGCGCAGTCGGGTCGCCTATGCCCTCGACAATCTTGATCCCTCGCTCTGTAGCTGCGGCAATGTCGATATGTCCTGCGACTTTGCCGGTTTGTGAAATCAGCTTCAGGTTCGGTAATTTTGCCAGCAACGCTTTGGATAAAACGGTACGTTCACGTATCAATACCAGCGCATCAAACGGTGCCAGCCGGATGGCTAACTGACCGACACCCACCGCGCTGCTATTGAAGATTTTGACCTCGTGGCCTTGTAGTAAATCAAAGCAAGATAAGTGGCGAACGGCGTCTTGATAATCATCGAGGATGGCGATTTTCATACTGATTTTTTCCTAAAATTATGACGCCAATTGGAGAGTTGCTTTCTCAATTAAACATCATAAAAATTATTTAAATAATAACGTTTCTGAAGCAAATTAGCGATTGGCGAGTGGCGAGTGTACAATACCAGCCCACGTAGCTTTTTGATTCTTGCGCCTGCCGCATCGTGCAGTGTGTAAGTCTGAATGCAATATTACATTGTTGCTTTCGTAAGAGTTTGTTTGGTGAGCATTTAAAAACAAAAGCGCACCAGACTGATTTTTTATCCGACAGAACCGCCGTCATCGTGCCTGTCCGCGTTGTGCTTGAGCTGACTTATGTCTTTAGTCAAAGTTCGCACCGCCGGCATCCCCTAACGACGATCCTGCCGTGCCGCTACACAGATTTCTATTAAATGGCATTGGAGGTAGTATCGTGAATCAACCTATCATGGGCGGCGTGGCAGCAATCAACGCACCCGCATACGTAAAGCAACAAAAATTAATCAACTGGGTCGCCGACATGGCGGCACTGACAAAACCGGACAGCATCTACTGGTGCGACGGTAGTACCGAAGAATACGACCGTCTCTGCGCCCAGATGGTCGCTGGCGGTACCATGAAAAAACTCAATGAAGCCAAGCGCCCTAACAGCTATCTGGCTTGCTCTGACCCTACCGACGTGGCCCGGGTAGAAGACCGCACTTACATTTGCAGCGCCAATGAGGTCGATGCAGGTCCGACCAACAATTGGATGGCGCCAGATCAAATGCGTGCAACTTTAAATCCTTTGTTTGATGGTTGTATGCGTGGCCGCACCATGTATGTGGTGCCGTTTTCGATGGGCCCGCTGGGTTCTCCTATTGCGCATATCGGTGTGGAATTATCGGATTCGCCTTATGTTGCAGTCAACATGCGCATCATGACGCGTATGGGCAAAGCCGTGTATGACGTACTAGGTACTGATGGCGATTTTGTCCCGTGTATGCATACTGTTGGCGCACCTTTGGCCAAAGGTCAGCAAGATGTTGCATGGCCGTGTAACGCGACAAAATACATCGTGCATTATCCAGAGACGCGTGAAATCTGGTCATACGGTTCTGGCTACGGTGGCAATGCACTGCTGGGCAAAAAATGCTTCGCTTTACGTATCGCGTCCACCATGGGTCGTGATCAGGGCTGGCTGGCAGAACATATGCTGATCCTTGGTGTGGAATCGCCAGAGGGCAAAAAGCATTACGTTGCAGCGGCTTTCCCGTCTGCTTGCGGTAAAACTAATTTCTCCATGCTGATTCCGCCAGCCAGTTTCGGCGGCTGGAAAGTCACAACCATCGGTGATGACATTGCCTGGATCAAGCCGGGTAAAGATGGTCGTTTATACGCGATCAATCCTGAGGCGGGTTATTTTGGCGTGGCACCTGGTACCAACGATAAAACCAACTTTAATTGCATGGCCTCAGTACGCGGCGATACGATTTTCACTAACGTCGGTTTAACAGATGATGGTGATGTTTGGTGGGAAGGCATGACCAAAGAAGCGCCAGCCCATTTGATCGACTGGCAAGGTAAAGACTGGACACCTGCCATCGCTAAAGAAACAGGTCGTAAAGCAGCACATCCAAATTCTCGTTTCACAGTTGCGGCAACACAAAATCCGGTGCTGGATGCAGCATGGGACGATCCTGCTGGCGTACCGATTTCTGCCTTCATTTTTGGTGGTCGTCGTTCTACTACCGTACCGCTGGTAACCGAAGCCCGCGACTGGGTCGAAGGCGTGTATATGGCAGCGACGATGGGATCAGAAACCACGGCAGCAGCTGTCGGCCAGCAAGGGATTGTGCGCCGTGACCCATTTGCGATGTTGCCTTTTATGGGTTATCACATGAGTGATTACTTCCAACACTGGTTAGAAATCGGCAAAAAAATTGCCGCTTCCGGCGCGCAACAACCAAAAATTTATTGCGTCAACTGGTTCCGTACCGATGCCGACGGTAAATTTGTCTGGCCCGGTTTTGGCGACAATATGCGTGTTCTGTCGTGGATGCTAGGTCGTATCGACGGTACTGCTAAAGGCGTAGAAAACATCTTCGGCGTGACTCCAGAATTTAGCGATCTGACTTGGGATGGCCTAGATTTTACACAAGAACAATTCAACACCATTACCTCGATCGACAAAGACGCCTGGATCGCAGAACTGGCTTTGCATGCAGAATTGTTTGATAAGTTGAAATATCACTTGCCAACAGAACTGCAAGCAACCAAAGCTGCGCTGGAAAAACGCTTGGCAGCATAGGTTTCACGCTAAAGTTTCAGGTTTGAGTTGTAATAAAAAAGCGCGGCCGAGGTCGCGCTTTTTTGTATTCTGTTTTTAGGAAAAAGGGGGTATAAATCAGACTCAAGTATAAATACGTAAATAAATATTCGTACTTAATTGCAAATGCGTAAAAATTAATACTTAAAGCATTCATTTTTGGAGTTGTATGCACATATTCAAGACTGTGCTCGCCATGATCATGACATGCATGCTTCAGCTGCCAGCCACTTCTTCCGCTGCTGAAGAGATTCGGTTTGCCATTTCTATCCCAGACGTTAACCGCCCCAGCACAACGATTGCGCAAAAAATCTTGCAATATGCCTATGCACGGCTAGGTATTAAATTGGATTTTATTGCCACCCCTGGCGTACGTGCACAGGCGATGTGGAGCTCGGGGCAACTGGACGGGATCGCAGCGCGGGTTATTGATGGCGGCCTGCCAGATTCGATCAAGATCTCGGTTCCAATTGTGCTGGAAGAATCCGTGGTCTACGCCATCGATAAAAAATTTGTTGTGAATGGTTATGACAGCCTTAATCCGTATCTGATTGGTTATATCAGCGGCTTCCCTTATCTTGAGGAACGTCTGAAAAACGCGCCCAGAAAGGAGCATGCGCCCAATCTGGAATCTCTTTTCCGAAAACTAGAAGCAGGGCGTACCGAGATTGCGGTTGAATCACGCTTCTCATCGTGCTTGACGCACAAGCTTGGCTTTCACAATATTACGATGCTGGAGCCATCGTTGGAGAAGGTCTATGGCTATCATGTCCTGCACATCAAACATAAACAAATCGCGCCTGCGCTTGAGTTAGTGTTAAAAAATATGGAGAAAGATGGCGTCATCAAAAATATTCAGGACGAAATTATGCGGGATTATATGGCGCAATGTTCATAGCCTACAGACGCAAAATGACAAAAGCCGCAAGCAGATGCTTGCGGCTTTATAATTTTCAACTTAATCAAGCAAGCTTAATTACTTAGCTTCCGGGCCAGCTGATTGACTACCGGCTTAATCATATAAGCAACCGGGAAGGCGATAGACCAAGTAATCAGCCACGCTTCCATCCAGGCACTCAAAAAACTACTATCTACACCCAACCAAACCACGCGCATTACTGCAGTCACAACTAAGGTAATAATCCCGCTGCTAATCATCGTCGGCAGCATCGATGCCAGACTCTTAGAACCAACAACAGCAGGCTGTTGGTTTTTGCTATTTTTGCCGTGTTGCAGCAATCTGTTGCTGATATGCATCAAAACTAAGGCTATTTATTAGCTACGACCAGCCATTGCGCGCAGTTCTGCTGCCAGGTTTGGCGAACTGGAATCAAAGTCACTAGCGATACGGTGTATCGTCATAACGTTGCGCAGATTGCGTTTTGCGGTTTTTTCTTCACGTGTCAGCTTTGGCTTCAAAACCAGCAATGCTGCGCGCAACATGCCTACCAGCATAGGTTTGAAGACGATTGCCATCGTTGCCAAAATGCCTAAACCCAACAATGGGCGAGCTGCACCAACAACGGTTGAAATTGCCATTTGTGCTACTGGGATGGCGCTGGTAACTGGGAAAGCGATATCAAGGAAAGCCATTTTATTCTCCACATTTCTGTCTATATTTGCGATGATAGAACTATATTGCAGTGCAATATATAAATCTAATTATCATTTCTCATATCTACTATGGTATTTGTGAATAATTGTAGAAATGATAGGATATTTAGGCTGGTGCTTTCTGAAGCGTTTTTGCTCAGTTTTGCGTAGTGTTCTCTTAAACTGAACTGGCTTTTACCTGCAACATTCACACTCATAGGCGGCTTTGATGAACTTTCTAACTCTCGACCTCAATCTGCTGCGGGTATTTGATGCTGTCATGGTGGAGCAAAACCTGACTCGCGCTGCGGATAAGCTGGCGATGACGCAACCTGCGGTCTCTAATGCCTTAAAGCGTTTGCGCTTTTCGCTGGGCGATGAGTTACTAATCCGCACGGCATATGGTGTAAAACCAACCCCGCGCGCCGAGACTTTGTGGCCAGCGATACGCCAGGCCTTGTCGAACCTGGAGGCGGCGATTGCGCCCACCCATTTTGACGTATTCAAGGCGCAAGTGACCTTCCGCATGGCGATGGCGGATGCGACGGCAGCGCTCTGGATGCCAAATCTGGTGCGCTTTATTGAGCGTGACGCCCCTGGCATCAACGCCCGTATGGTACCGCTGACCACGCGTGAGCCAAGACCTTTGCTGATCCGCGGTGATATTGATATTGCGGTTGGCTTTTTCCCCGGCGTGGTGGCACAGATGATAGCCGGGCAAGGCGCTGCCGGCAGCCCGATACGGCATGAGCGTCTGTATTCTGGCCACTATGTTTGCGTGATGCGCAAAGGACACCCGATGGCGTCGGAAGAATTGACCTTAGAAAAATACTGTAAATGCAATCATTTGCTGGTCAGTTTTTCGGGCAGAGCGCATGGCCTTGTCGATGAAAGTCTGGCTCAGATGGGTTTGGAGCGCCGTATTTTGCTGACGGTAAATCAGTTCTTTACCGGTGGCAAAGTGGTCGCCAATTCTGATTTGCTGACGGTGCTACCACGCCATCTGATTGAATCTACCGGCATGACCGATGCACTGATATGGAAAGAATTACCGTTTGAAATGCCAGAAGTCCACATCGATATGCTCTGGCATGAGAGAGACGCACGCAATCCGGCGCACAAATGGCTGCGCGATAATCTGATCACGATGACCAACGATGCCTTGTTGCCGGAATTAATTCACGAGAAGCATTTTGATGGTTATTGACGGGCTTTGTTGGGCTTTTCTTCTATGCCATCGCCACTTCCAAACCAAGTATGTGGCATAAGCACCGCCGCTGGATTCCGGCTAAAAACACACCGGAATGACGTCCGGTTTTTTTAAGCTTCAATCTAAATATAACGACTGATTAAATATACTCTCCCAATGTATATATTAGTTGTCCAAGTAATATAAGGACAATATGGCATTTTTAATGAAAATGATGGGGAGTATATTTAGAACGGTCGCAATTAGGCCTTACTGAAAACGAATCTGCTTACGCAAACGCCTCACTACAATTTGCCTTGCAGTAACGTTTTTGCCTCAAATCTAGGCGCTGAACTAAGTACAGATCTAAGCACTAATCTAAGCGCTGAAGCACTCATTAAAACCTCTGTTTTAACCACAAACCGGGATACTTTTCAGTTGCGTACGGCACTAAATCTTGTTAGCCTGAAATCTTACTTTGCCAAGACTAAACGAGACCTAGCCGGCGTTTAAGTTTCTTCGTCGACCAGAGCAAAAGACCAAAACAGACAACGCAGGTGTTTAAGGAAATAAGCAAAGTCAGCACATGATGATAGGGAGAAAATTCAACATTTGCCTGCGGATATTTTTCAGCTGCCTACTCAGCTATCTCTTGCTAGCCGGCATGCTCAATCACGCTGCCGCTGCCACTCTGCAATTAGATTCTGCCACCACGCAACGTTCGCTCAATTCTGAGTTTGAGGTTTTTGAGGATAAAAGCGCGCGACTGTCTATCCACGACGTTCAGCAAGCGACCATCGCCGGCAAGTTTAAGCCGTTGGCGGGCAATTTGAATGCCGCTTACACGCGCTCAGCCTACTGGCTACGTTTTAGCCTACAAAGAAGTGATATTCGTAGCCCACAAGACTGGTGGTTAGAAATGACACCCGTCATGCTGGACGATATTCGTCTGTACGAAACCACTAGCGACGGTCAACTGATTGAGCATCAAGCTGGTGATCGTCACCCTTTTTCTGCGCAAGAAATGCAGCACCGTTATCCGGTATTCCGTCTTCATTTGTCGGACACCGCGCCACAAGTGTTTTATGTGCGGATAGAAAGCACTAGTTCGCTTTTTTTCCGCGCTAAATTATGGACGCCACAGGCGTTTGCGGAAGCCTCCAACTTATTGTCTAGCCTAATGGGTTTGTTTTACGGTTTGCTGTTTGCCATGATTGCGTACAACCTGGTGCTGATGATGTCGTTCCGCGACAAAGCCATGCTGTATTACTTATTGCTATCGTTTAGTATTTTATTGGCTGGCATGAGCGTGAACGGCCATATAGGTCTGTATTTTGCGCGTGACTGGCCTTGGCTGGTGGATATTTTGCCCGGGCTGACAGTGTGCTTCATCATCTTGTGGGACTCACTGTTTATCAGCCACTTTTTGCATCTGCCTAAAAAGATGCCCAAAGTGTCCTGGGTATTCCGCGGGATTCAAGTGTTTGCGATAGCGACGGCGGTGATTGTTCTGGCTGGCTACAACCATGTAGTTGCACCGCTGGTGCAACTGGTTGGCTTTACTCAGGTATTTTTGATTTTGCCGGTCTGCTTGGTGAGTGCACTGCGTGGTTATCGGCCGGGCTGGATTGTACTGATCGCTTCCGCCGCCTGGGTGGCCGGAGCGATGATGACGTCGCTCCGGAATCTGGGGGTAATCGAATCAAGCTGGCTATCTGATTTTGGCTTTCAGATCGGGTCTGCGCTGGAAGTAATTTTGCTCGCCGTGGCACAAACTAATCGTATCAATATTATTAAACAAGAACGCGCGCTAGCGCAAAAACAACTGCTGGTAATGGCGCAACGTGCAGAGCAAGAATTAGAAATCAAGGTTCAGCAACGGACGACAGAATTAGCCGATGCCGTGGCGCGCTTGCAAAAACTCGACCAAGAGAAAAATGATTTTCTGGGGATCGCTGCCCATGATTTAAAAAATCCGCTCACCTCAGTGATCGGGATGAGCGACCTGTTACGCAGGCTAGATCAGCAGATGCCGGTCGCCCAAAAACACGATTATTTACAACGCATTAGCAATAGCGGGCAACGCATGATGCACATCATCACTAACCTGCTGGATGTCAATGCTTTAGAAACCGGGCACTCGCGTTTTAACTTGCAGGCGGTGGATCTGGCGCAGGTTTTAACTGAGGTCACACAGCGATATCAAGACAGCCTGCAAGCTAAAGATTTGCAGTTAGTGCTGTCTGTCGAGCAGCCAGTATTAGTCAAAGCGGACGCCGATGCGGTGAGCCAGATTATGGATAATTTATTGTCCAACGCGATTAAATATTCTCCTTTAAGCAAACAGATCTGGATACATATTTCGTCAGAGAATGGCGCTGGTCGCTTCATGATTAAAGACGAAGGTCCAGGTTTATCGGTCGATGATCAGCAACATTTGTTTGAAAAATTCTCACGCTTATCCAGCAAGCCAACTGCGGGTGAACATTCTAGTGGTTTAGGACTTTCTATCGTCAAAAAACTCAGCGTGGCGATGGGTGGTGACATCGATTGTCAAAGTGCGATCGGTGAGGGTTGCTGTTTTACGGTTCGATTACCACTTATAGTCTTCCATGAACCGCAGACCACAGTAACCGTAAGCTGATAGATAAGAGTAAAAGCGAAGGCAACGAGGTAGCAATTCTGTAATTGCCAGATCGCTTACAATATTGAGTACTAAAAGCGGTACTCGTATAATACCGCCCCCACCCTCAGCTCATTTTATTTCGACACTATTCCCATGTTTACTGGCATCGTACAAGGCATCGCCCGCATTGCATCCATCACCGACAAACCCGGTCTGCGCACCTTTACACTGGATTTTCCGGATGGTTTTTGTGAAGGCTTAGAAATCGGCGCCAGCGTCGCTGTTGACGGTGTTTGCCTGACTGTCACCAGCTTGCACGACCAACACCGCGCCGAGTTTGATGTGATGCAGCAAAGTCTGGCGATCACCACACTTGGTGAGTACGCGCAAGATGGACGCATCAATGTAGAACGAGCCGCCAAAGATGGTGCAGAAATTGGCGGACATCCCCTCTCTGGGCATATTGATTTTAAAGCCACCATCGCCCAAATCCGCGAGCTGGAAAATAACTACGTCATCCGCATCGCGGTACCGCAAGAATGGCTGCGCTACATCTTCGCCAAAGGCTATATCGCCATCAACGGCGCCAGCCTGACGGTAGCAGAAGTGAACCGGCAAGAGGGCTGGTTTGAAGTCTGGTTAATCCCGGAAACCTTGCGCATGACCGTCTTCGCCGAAAAGAAAACCGGCGCAACGCTCAACATAGAAATCGAAAGAGCAACCCAAGTGGTGGTCGATACGGTACGCAATATGCTGGCAGAAACCTTGGGGCCATTATTACCAGCGCTGGAAGCTTTACTCAAACAACAGGACGTTGTGGTGGAGGATTTGGTCAAGCCTGCGAATACTCAAAAATAAATCGCTGGAAGAAATTTTAAAAACATCGTCCAATCATTCTGCGGCTTCCAGAGCATTTTTAGCCTGGAAGCCGCAGAATGATTGGACGTTCTATTTGGGAATTTCTAAAAAATTTCTTTTTAATGAGCGAGTCTATTGCTATTGATAAAGCACAAGTCCACGCGTGTCATTCTTGCCTGCGCAGGAGTGAAAAAAAATAGCTTTACTCTCAATGCCATATTTCTAGGCTACGGTTTTTAGAAGTTCTCATTTAGAAATTTCGATATCAGCTTTATATATTTAATAGCAACTTAATCCGCTTCACCCTCCCAATATTCCATCGTCGCACCTTTGTTGTACGACTCGCCAGTGAGGCGCACGCCGACGCGATTGGTGTCTGGATATACAATCACATCATGCGGACTGCGGTCACCAATCAGTAAATACCGACAGACCGACTCGGTATGATTAAAAATGCTGTGGCCTTGCTTTTGCCCTGCTGGAAAAACCACGTAACTGCCCGCCGACATGACATAGGTTTTATCACCCAAACGTAAAGTCAGGCTACCTTCCAACATCATTAATTGTTCTTCTTCCAGATGATGATAATGATGAGGGCAAGCTTGTTTGCCCGGTGCTAGTTCTTCTATACAAACACCAATCCGCTGGCAGCCACCATGCTCTGCAAGCTGCTGATATCGGGTGCCAAAACGACTACCGTGTGAGTACTCATCCCACACCACATCTTTGATCAAAAACGGCTCGGTAACACCGTCTACATTGATTGCCTTGGCTTTGGTCGGATTCATTTTATTAACCTGTTCTTTTAAGATACGTTTTGCGTCAGTGCTATTGATTACAAATTAAAAATAGTGACAGGTCAAGCAAAGCGAAATAATTGCTACTACCATCAGCGTATTCGTAAGCTCATTCCTTAGCTCATTAGTCACCTTGTTGCCTGGCATAGTGCTTGCTGCCAGTTTGCTCAATATCGTCGTTGCCATTAAACAGTGCAACTCAAACGATGTCCAAATACCGATACAGAAATTCGCCCTTTTACTTAATCAGGAGAAGCACATGGACCGCAACGACGTTACTAAAAAAATCATTTCTGCCAAAGTCAAAAACAAAATGACCTGGGCTGATATCGCTAGCAAAATCGGTTGCAGCAAAGAATGGACAACCGCTGCCATGCTTGGGCAAATGACGCTCAATCTAACGCAAGCAACTGTCGCCAAAGATCTATTTGACCTGACCGATGAAGAAACTGCATGGCTGCAAATTGTTCCATATAAAGGCTCACTACCAACGCTAGTTCCAACCGATCCACTAATCTACCGCTGGTACGAAATTGTCAGCGTCTATGGCACGACGATTAAAGAATTAATTCATGAAGAATTCGGCGACGGCATCATGAGCGCGATCAATTTTTCAATGGACATCCAGCGTGAGGCCGATCCTAAAGGCGATCAGGTGAACGTGGTTTTGAGTGGTAAATTTTTACCGTACAAATCTTATTAAGATTAGTTAAAAACTAAAATTCTTAAAATTAAACGTCCAATGATTCTGCGGCTTACAGACCCATATCATGCCAGAAGCCGCAGAATGATTGGACACTCTGATTGATAATTTAGCCATAGTACTCAAACGGGATAAGAATTTTAATTATGAACTTCAAGTTGTTTGGTAAGAGCATAACGAGCGCCGCCGGGTGGAAAATCCGTAAGCTGACTGAAAATTACATATCCGAGTTTCTCGTAAAACGGTAAAGCCTGAAAGCTAAGTGTTTCGAGAAACACACGCGGGCATCCACGGCGGATCGCTTCGTCTTCTACCTCTTGCATGAGTTTCGTCCCAAGACCAAGACCGCGCAGATCATCAGAAACCCATACCGCTTGCACTTGCATCCAACCAAGATAGGTGGCAGCAACGACGCCTCCCTCAATGCTTCCATCTTCACTACGCACACTGATAAAGAGATAATTTGGCGTCTCTCCATTGGCTTTCGATGCGTTATAAGCGGTAAGTCCTTTGATGACTAAACCCATCTCAGCTGGTTTGGGTTCGGATTCAATGGTTATCTGGTAATTCTGTGGCATCGAAGCTCCTTATTTGTAATTTGAACTGCTTGTGATCGACATAATGAACAAAAGCGAATAATGTAAAAGTAAGGCCAGATAAAAATTAGTCGCTAAACCTAGCTTGCTGTTTAAAATTCACCCCAAGAAGGCAATTTGTACTTACGTTTACCATAGGCGTAATACCCACTCATGACCAAGCCAAAAAATAAACCTGCGCAAGCAGCTACGAGTAATGCCTTTGTGGGCGACATTGTTCGGTGTGACCAAATAAGCACCCACATAAAGAATCCCCAAGTCGCCGCGAAAAATGTTCCCATGAGTATCGTGTTGACAAAAAAATTAGCAAAATGTGGTGGGCGCAGGTCGAGTCCTAAACTCCAGAGCATCCGGAAAATCGGCGGAGCGTAGTTACTAGGCCACATGCCGGTAGATTTAAGGAGTTTTAATGCTGCTTTTCTTTTTGGATTGACGCTCATTACTTATTCCTAAAGCCGGATTAAACATAGCAAAAATTTGAATCATCCTGCCATATAAAAATTGACTAAGCAATATCGTATAAAAGTCTCTTTTACTGCATTGATGCTACTTCCTATCGATTATTGAATGACAAAAAAAATGGACTGATTTCTCAGTCCATTTTCTAGCCATTTACAGTTAACAAATGATTAGCCCAAGGCTAGTTAATTTTTAAAATAAGTTTTTAAGCTAAGCCTTCTGCTTTTAGCGCTGCATGAACTGCTGGGCGGCTGGCAACGCGACCGCGCAGGGCGGCGATATTCTCTAAGTGCGAAATATCCAGTTTAACGAACTTAGCCCAGTTCGTGACGGTAAATAAATAGCCATCGGCGACGCTAAATTGATCACCCAGCAAAAACTGTTTTCCTGCCAGCTGATCATCGACCCATTTCAGGTTAGTTAAGATGCGTGCTCTTGATGCGGCTTTCACTTCTTCAGCAGCGTCCGGGTTAAACAATGGTGCAAAATTTTTGTGTACTTCGGATGTGATAAAGCTTAGCCATGATTGCATCTGATAGCGCGGTAAGCTGCCATTGGCGGGTGCTAAATTTTTTTCAGGTGCGAGATCGGCGATGTATTGGACGATTGCGGCGCCCTCTGTCAGACGTGTGCCGTCATCCAATTCTAGCAAGGGCACGTAGCCCAGAGGATTGATGGTGTAGTAGTCGGTGCCATCTTTTAGCTTGTGCGTTTTAGTGCTGGCAAATACGGGCTCGAAGTCGATTTCTGCTTCGCGCAAGGCGATGTGAGCAGACAGAGAGCAGGTACCGGGAGAATAATATAGTTTCATGTTTTTCCTATCAAAATTGGGCTGATATTTTTGCTGAAACAAGAGGTAGTGAATGGTGATGGTGGTGACGGCGACGACGCTGAACTAAAAAAGTCATAGGCTGCTTTTCCGTTGCTCTTGTGTTACCCGTGACCGCACGACATTGAGTTTACTCATTTTTAAATGAATTTACTTGCCATCTAAGATGGCTGACACGCTATTTTGAGCAAAGCAAATACAACACTGCCGGAATAAGCCGGCAGTGTTAATCACATAAATGCAAAAATTAAATAGTCGCGAAAATCCTGGCGAACTTAGGTTTAGCGTATCGGTAAGCTAGTCGTATTTTTGACTTCTTCCATCACAGCATAGGTGTGGGTTTCGCGCACACCGTTTAATTGCAGCAGGGATTTACCTAAAAAATCGCGATAGGCGTTCATGTCTTTGACACGGGCTTTGACCAGATAATCAAAACCGCCTGCGACCATGTGGCATTCCAATACTTCCGGAATTGCTTGTACACCGCGTTTAAAGGCGTCAAACACATCGGGTGTGGTTCTATCCAGCACGACTTCAATGAAGACCAGCAGGGCAACATCAAGCAAATGCGGATTGAGTTGTGCTGTGTATCCCAGGATGTAGCCGGACTCTTGTAACTTGCGTACGCGTTCCAGACAAGCGGCGGGGGAGAGGTTGACTCTCGTCGCTAACTCTACATTACTGATACGGCCATCGTTTTGTAATTCGGCCAGAATTCTTTTACTGATTTTGTCGAGCATAAGAAGTCAAAGTGAAGTTAATAAAATTCGGTGTAATTTTCTCACAAAATAGAAAATTCCGATATAGATGCATATTTCCAGAATTAATCATCTGGCTTCATCTATACAATCAAATCAAATTCGCTTTACACCTCTTCCAATGCAAATCTGATAAAAACTATATGAACCCGACGCCTTTTTCCATGCCTTTTCTTCAACTTCAAGCCGAAATTGTCCCTCAACAAACCGCTTTAAGAACAGCGATTACAGAAGTATATCGTCGTGATGAAGCTGACGCTGTGCAATGGCTGCTCGCCAATATTAATCCACATTCTGGTTCGGAGCAGACTGTACATCAATTAGCCCATCAATTGGTGAGTTCTGTGCGTCAGCAGCGTACCCGGGCATCTGGTGTTGATGCGCTGATGCATGAGTTCTCTTTATCGTCGGAAGAAGGTGTCGCTTTAATGTGTCTGGCCGAGGCCTTGCTGCGCATTCCAGATCACCAGACCGCAGATCGCCTGATCGCTGACAAAATCAGTAAAGGTGACTGGGCAAAACATCTGGGCGAGTCACCATCACTATTTGTCAATGCGGCGACCTGGGGCTTGCTGGTAACGGGTAAATTAGTGTCGACCAACAGCGAACAAGGTTTAGGTTCTGCTTTAACCCGATTGATTGCCAAAGGTGGTGAGCCACTGATACGCAAAGGTGTTGATCTGGCGATGCGTATGTTGGGTAACCAGTTTGTGACTGGACAAACGATACAAGAGGCGATTAAGAATAGTCAGGATAATGAAAAGCGCGGATATCGTTATTCCTACGATATGTTAGGTGAAGCAGCGCTGACTGCGCATGACGCTGCATATTATTTAAAGTCGTATGAGACAGCAATCCACGCCATAGGCAAAGCATCTAACGGACGTGGTATCAAAGATGGCCCGGGTATTTCAGTCAAATTATCGGCATTGCATCCACGCTATTCGCGTGCGCAAAAAACCCGCACGATGACTGAATTGCTGCCAATTCTAAAAAATCTCCTGGTACTGGCAAAGCAATACAACATAGGTTTGAATATTGATGCAGAAGAGACCGATCGCTTAGAACTGTCTTTAGATTTGATGGAAGCATTGGCATTTGATCCTGACCTGGCAGGTTTTGACGGTTTGGGTTTTGTAGTACAAGCCTATCAAAAACGCTGCCCGTTTGTAATCGATTATCTGATTGATCTGGCGCGTCGCAGTGGCCGCAAGTTTATGGTTCGTCTGGTCAAAGGTGCGTATTGGGACGCAGAAATCAAGCGTGCGCAAGTCGATGGTATGAGCGGCTTTCCGGTCTATACACGCAAGGTATATACCGATGTCTCTTATCTGTTTTGCGCACAAAAATTGTTGTTGGCGACCGATGTAATTTATCCGCAATTTGCGACGCATAATGCGCTGACCTTGTCGGCTATTTATACCTGGGCACAAAAAGCCAATATCACGGATTATGAGTTTCAATGTCTGCACGGTATGGGTGAAACTTTGTACGATCAAGTGGTCGGCAAAGATAAATTGAATAAACCTTGCCGCATCTATGCGCCAGTAGGTTCACATCAAACTTTGCTAGCTTATCTGGTGCGCCGTCTGTTGGAAAATGGCGCTAATTCTTCTTTCGTTAATCAGATTGTTGATGAAGCCGTATCGATTGAATCTTTGATTGCTGATCCAGTTCAGGTAGCGAAAGAACTCACAGGCACGCCACATCCGGGTATTGCTTTGCCTAAGGATTTATTTGGAACTGAGAGAAAAAATTCTGCTGGTCTGGATTTTAGTAACGAGATTGAGCTACAAAAAATCAGTCAGTATTTTGCAGAAATCAGCCAACAAGAATGGATTGCTCAACCTCTTTTACACGGACAAGTTTCTGCCACTTTGGCAAAATCAATTAATAATCCTGCGGATCACAGCGATATAGTAGGTAAGGTGATTGAAGCGAATCAGCAAGATGTGCAAACAGCCTTAGAGCAAGCGGAAGCCTATGCACTTGACTGGCAAACAGTAGCACCGTCAGAGCGCGCCGGCATATTGAAAAAAGCAGCCGATTTGTTAGAAGCACAAACTTTAGATTTTATGGCTCTGGCGATTCGTGAAGCAGGAAAATCTTTACCAAACGCCTTGGCTGAAGTGCGTGAAGCAGTGGATTTTTTACGTTACTACGCCGCGCAAGTTGAGTTTTTACCGAATACGCTAGCGCTTGGTCCCGTGGTTTGTATTAGTCCATGGAATTTTCCTCTCGCGATTTTTATCGGTGAAGTAAGTGCTGCTTTAGCCGTCGGTAATGTCGTCTTGGCCAAGCCTGCAGAACAAACACCAATCATCGCTTATCGTGCGATTCAGTTGTTGCATGAAGCTGGCGTGCCACGCGCTGCCCTACAATTTTTACCAGGCACCGGTGAAATCGTCGGCGCGCAACTGGTTGCTGATCACCGTGTCAAAGGTGTGATTTTTACCGGCTCTACTGAAGTCGCACAAATCATCAATCGTACTTTGACTCAGCGTGCGGTTACAGAAAATATCGATCTTCCTTTAATCGCAGAAACCGGCGGTCAAAATGCCATGATCGTTGATAGCAGCGCCTTGCCGGAACAGGTTGTGAATGATGTGTTGTCATCGGCTTTCGACAGCGCAGGTCAGCGTTGTTCTGCTTTACGCGTTTTATGCCTGCAAGAAGACATCGCTGACAAAACAATAGAGATGTTAAAAGGAGCCATGCAAGAATTACGCATAGGCAAACCCGATCAGCTGGCGATTGATATTGGTCCTGTGATTGATGCGGATGCGCAAAAAGCTTTACAGACGCATATTGATCAGATCAAACAAAAGGCGACTACCAGTTATTCATTAGCCTTAAGTGATTCTTGCAAAAACGGTACCTTTATTGCACCTACCGTGATTGAAATCAAATCACTCTCAGAGTTGACGAAAGAAGTCTTTGGTCCTGTCTTGCATATTTTGCGTTATCAGCGCGATCAGCTAGCAAGCATTATCGATAATATCAATGCGTCTGGTTTTGGTTTGACCTTGGGCATTCACTCCCGGATTGATGAAACCATTGATTTCATTACCAGTCGTGCTCACGTCGGCAATATTTATGTCAATCGCAACATCGTTGGCGCAGTTGTTGGAGTACAACCATTTGGTGGCGAGGGTAAATCTGGCACAGGTCCTAAAGCTGGCGGTCCTTTGTACTTAAAACGTCTGCAGAAAAATCCGTCTGGTAGTTTGGGCGGGCATACCGTGTATGAGCGCCAGTCGCCAGAAGCACTGGAAGCTTTGCTGGTGTGGGCAAAAACACATGGTCATGAAAAAATTGCCGAACTGGCAGATCGTTACGCTCACAACAGTCCTTACAAAATGACTTTGGTATTGCCAGGCCCGACTGGTGAACGGAATACTTTGTCATTTGCGCCACGCGGTAAAGTATTTTGTGCAGCAAGCACCGTTAATTGTCTGTTAAACCAAATCGCGGCTTTGCTCGCCACGGGTAATACGCCGGTCATGCCAGCACAGACAATTGCTTTATTGCCATCCGGTTTGCCTGCAGTCGTGCGTGATTTGATTAAACAGTCAGAGGCGGGTCAGGATGAGCTTCAGTTCGCTTTGGTTGAAGGTAACCAGTTGGCACACTACAAGTCTGTTTTTGCAGCTCTGGGCGGCGCTATCGTCTCTGTAATCGAGATGCATGAAGAGACCGAGGCACCTTTATGGCGGTTGGTGGCTGAACGTGCCTTGTGTGTGAATACCACGGCAGCGGGTGGCAATGCCAGTTTGATGACTTTGCAAAGCTAAGTAATTAAGTAAAAAGTAGATGTAAAAAAAGCGGCTAAAACACTTAGCCGCTTTTTTTTATTCTTTTTTTAGCTCATTTTTTTGTTTTTTCTAAATCTGTTGCTAATTCCTTAGAAGCTTCACTTATTTTTGCCATCATAGGTACTATCATTTTTTGCATGGCAGCCATCGTGTTTTGCATCATAACAGGCATTTTTTTAATGTAAGCCTGACCAGCATCTGATTTATAAAACGCAATAATTCCGTTGACGTCATCTTGCGTCAGGCTCTCGCTATAAATGTTGATGAACACTGGTTCCAACTTCTCCCATTTCATTTCTTCGGTTTGAATCGCTACGATTTTCATTCTAAATTTATCTAGTTGCTTTTGCTGCGCCTCTGTTGCTGGCTGACCTTTTAATGCCTCTTCCATAACATTTTTCATCATGCCGTCTAACTGCTGGGTCAAATTGTTCAGCATGGATGGAGTGTTGGTTAACACAAATAACTGCCGGATTGACTCTGCGCTAGGTTTGTTGTCTTGAGCAGAGGCTGGATTAATCGTAGCAAAAACAGTAAATAAAGAAACCAGCAGCAGAGATTTAAATTTAATCATTTTAAGTTCCAGGCAAATTGAAAGTGGGTTACTGCAAAAACGAGCTCGAATTTTACGGTTGGATTGTTTAATCAGCAATGTCTTTAAGCGAATTTTGATTTGACGTGCTTTCTTGGTTTACAACAATAAGTTTATATATATAAATAGTAGTAATAGTTAACGTTAGGTGTTTTCTGTGGATAACTAGGTTTTTATTTTCATAATCAATGCTTTACAGAAAAGATAAGCAGATTAAAAAGGCTTGTATTAAAACAGGACAGTTATTGGACAAGTTTTTTACTTGATTAACTAAAGTGATTTAGCCACATCCTGTTCACTGGATATCCCCTTAGTTATCCACAAAACTTATTAGGAATAAGTCTTATTTTTCGGAATTATGTAGCAACCGCACAAAGCTTTTTCTAAGTTAAAAACCTACAATCGCCCTAGTAAATCATCATTTTCTAGGAGCGTCAAATGGCAGAATCAATGGTTGTATCCGGGCTGGTCTCAAAGCGTGCCGAAGTCGCTGGACAAATCGCCTCATTCAAAACAGAAATCCTCCGACTGCAAGGCGCATTGTCGCACCTCGATGGCAGCATCAAGCTATTTGCGCCGGAATTTGACCTGCGCACTGTCAAGGCCAAGCGCACCAACAAGCGCAATCAGTATTTCGCGAAGGGAGAAGCGCAGCGTATGGTACTAGACGCCATACGCGAAGCTGGTAAGCCGTTAAATAGCCGTGAAATTACCGACCGACTACTCAAACGCAAAGGTATTGCATCCAGTGCCGAGTTAATCGCACGAATTCAAAAGAACGTCATCGCCGTACTGCACCGCCAGGATGGTCAATTGGTGGAACAGGTCGAAACCAGCGGCGAACACGGCGTGATGAACTGGATGATTGTTTGAGTCGTTTGATTCAAGCCGCAAGCCGTTCGGCCACGCGCTTATTCCCTTGCCAATATCCGCACCAGTCCCGGCTGGTCGGTGTCGCTACGCACTTCGTGCAAATATCATCAAAAATATCGCCATTACTCATGCGGCGGGTGTCCTCACGGTACGCCGCTTCATTCGCATAGTTGTTCAGGTACAGATTGCCGAACTTGTGGCATTGGCCGTACTGCATGCGACGGAAACGTGAGAAATAAGATTCTGCCAGATTGTTCGTGGTTCCGGCGTCGCTACGGTATTCAATGGCATGATTCACCCGGCGCGTATCGAATTTTGCATGCAGGCCATCGTAGGCCGTAGATTCATCGGCACAAATGACAGAACCCTTCTGTACATACAACTCGGCCAGCTTACCGACATCGGCTTGGTTCTCTGCCTTAATCACAAATGAAATGGTTTTGTTCGCGCCCTGGATCGTATCGCCAATGATGCTGACCTTTTGGCGCATCACGAACACGCAGCGCTTGTCAGGGCGTTGATTCTCAACTAGGCGGCGATCAACCCGATCTTCTTTCTTATTCTTTGGACGGACATGGCCGTTGACGTAGGCACCGTCCATGTGGATCTCACCGGAGAGTTGCGATGTATCGCGCTGCTCCATCAAGGATTCGCGGATCTTATGGGTGAGCACGAAGGCGGTTTTGTATTGCACATCTAAATCACGCCCCATTTGCAGGGCTGAAATCCCTTTGACGGCGTTGGTGTAAATCGCAATTGCCGCCAGGTACATCTTGAGCGGCAGCTTGTGAAAAGCAAAGATGGTTCCCGATGTCACACTAAACGTATGACTGCAATCCTTGCAGCGCCATTGGCGGCGGGTGGCGATGAAATAGTGCTCATGGACGATACCGCAAGCAGGACAAGTGACGGCTTTGCTGTCGCCCCAACGTACTTTCTTGAAGACTTTGAATGCCTGTTCGTCGTTCATCTCGAAGACGCGGCGAACCGACAGGGTACGGGCTTTTGCTGAAAGTAAGAAGTGCTGGGTCATGTTGATCATCCAATATTCCACATTAATGTGGAAATTATACCTTATTTGTGGAATGACGCAATGTATATTTGTGGATTAATCCATTTATATGTAGAATGTTCCTCGTTGTTATAGAGCGCCAGGAGGTTTGCGATGCAGCACGATCAATGGAACCAGATTGCCACCAATTTGCTGAAGTCAGAAATGGCCCGATCGGGTGTCGGCTACGAAGAATTGATACGTCGATTAAATGAGATCGATGTAGAAGAGAGTTATAAAGGCATTGCCAATAAAATCAACCGTGGCGCTTTCAGTTTTGCTTTTTTTATGCAATGCATGAAAGCGCTGGGCCGCGAGGTAATTCGTTTGGAGAACAATTAATGTATACGGTCGAAAAAAATCAATCAATCACTCAGCCAGCCAGCCAGCCAGCCAGCCAGCCAGCCAGCCAGCCAGCCAGCCAGCCAGCCAGCCAGCCAGCCAGCCAGCCAGCCAGCCAGCCAGCCAG